>NZ_CAWNVW010000008.1:0-16202 GCF_963878025.1 Vibrio sp. 11986-1-5 | reverse complement strand
CTCGACTTGCATGTGTTAGGCCTGCCGCCAGCGTTCAATCTGAGCCATGATCAAACTCTTCAATTTAAGTTTTTTGTGGCTCAATGAATACTGACTTTAAACTACCATAAGTAATTCAAAGCTATTATCGTTCCAACAGAACGATAATGAATTGACTGTGCCGATAGTGCTAAAAGCGCTATCAATTGGTCACTCAGTTCATTGATACCGAAGTGCTTATTGCTAAGCATTTTGATTATCATCAACGAGTGCCCACACAGATTGATTGGTTTAAATTGTTAAAGAGCTTGGCTTGGAAGGCTCACTGAGCTTCGAAGCGGAGGTGAATTCTAGCGAGTTAATTTGAAGAGTCAAACATTTTTTCAAATTTTCTTTTTTAGAAGCTTTCCCTCAACTAACACAGCCTGAAGCCTTGCGGCGTCTGCCGTGTCAGTGAGGTCGCATTATAGAGATCCGTTTAATCTTGGCAAGCTTTATTTGAAGAAAATAGTCAAAATAATGCTTAAAGGGGCATTTTTTAGCCAAAGCCTTATTTATCCCATTTTATTAATACGAAAAGAACATGTTACCCACAGAGTTATGCACATTAATCTAATTATATGCCTGAACCATTCACTTCTTTTGTCTCTTCATGAAGGCCACACTCTCTTTTCAAACCGAAAAATCGAGTCTCTTCTTCACTCATTCCTGGTTTCCATTGGCGAGTGGTATGCCAGTCACCAACCGAAAGATAACCTTGCTCCCATAATGGATGGTAAGGAAGGTTATTTTCTTTTAGATAATAATGAACCTCTTTATTACTCCAATCGATCACTGGTAAAAATTTAAAAACATTATTTTGAATCGAAAGAATCGGTAAATTGGCTCGCGATTGAGACTGCTCGCGACGTAAACCAGAAAACCAGGTACTGACCCTAAGCTCATCAAAAGCTCGACGTAGCGGCTCTACTTTATTGATAGCGTTATAACGCTCAATACCCTTAATCCCTTGCTCCCAAAGCTTACCGTATTTAGCTTCCTGCCAAGCAGGTGTCAGCTCTGCGCTTACAACATGCAAGTTCAAGTTGAGACTTTCGGTTAATTGATCGATGAATTGATACGTTTCTGGGAACAAATAGCCAGTATCAGTCAAAATAACCTGAATATCAGGTTTGATTTGCGAAACTAAATGCAACATTAATGCGGCTTGAATGCCAAAACTCGATGAAAGTACATGACTCCCTTCAAGATGTTCTAAAGCCCATGCAACGCGCTGCTGAGCGGTTAGCGTCTCAAGATAGCCATTTAACTCGGCAAGGTAGAGTGTTTGCTCAACCTTACTCAATGCTAAAAGAGATTCAAGTTGCAGCGATAACTTAGGACACTCAAGCATAAAAATCCCTCTTAGAAATAATCACCTCTTCTATTATCCCAGCACGAATGGTGAAATCACCAAATCCTTCATCAGCATTGCGCTCATCTGCCCAACGGCCAATCAACGCATCCAGCTCTTGTAAAATCTGCTGGTCAGTAATGTTCTCTTTGTACATTTTAGGGATACGTGTTCCCGCTCGATTGCCCCCTAAATGTAGGTTATAGCGCCCAGGCGCTTTGCCAACTAAGCCGACTTCAGCAAGCATTGCCCTCCCACAGCCATTCGGGCATCCTGTGACACGCAAGATAATGTTGTCTTCTTCTGGTAAACCATGTTTGTTCAGAAGGTTCTCAATATCGGTGACAAACTGCGGCAGAAAACGCTCAGCTTCCGCCATCGCTAAAGGACAGGTTGGGAACGACACACAGGCCATCGAATTCTTACGCTGCTCGCTAACCTGATCATTGATTAAACCATGTAGCCGAGCGATCTGTTCAATCTCTGCTTTATCTTTCGCTGCTACACCAGCGACAATCAAGTTTTGATTGGCTGTCATGCGAAAATCACCCTGATGGATCTTAGCGATTTCAGCGACACCGGTTTTCAATGGTTTACCTGGGAAATCCAATAAGCGGCCATTTTCAATAAACAGCGTTAGGTGATGCTTACCGTCAATACCTTCTATCCAACCGATCCGATCGCCACGTTCGGTAAATTGATAAGGACGGCTTGGCGCAAATTGAATACCTGCACGTTTTTCAACTTCTGCTTTAAAGACCTCAACACCCACTCTATCTAAGGTGTATTTAGTTTTGGCGTTTTTACGATTAGAGCGGTTACCCCAGTCACGCTGAGTTGTGACCACTGCTGCTGCAACTTCTAAGGTTTTCTCTAAAGGAATAAAGCCAAAATCATCAGCGCGGCGCGGATAGGTCGACGTATCGCCATGCGTCATCGCCAAACCGCCACCCACCAGCACATTGAAACCAATTAGTTTACCCTGCTCGGCAATCGCAACGAAATTCAGATCGTTGGCATGCACATCGACATCATTTTGCGGCGGGATCACCACCGTAGTTTTAAACTTACGTGGTAAATAGTGCTGACCTAAAATCGGCTCATCATCTTCTGTCGTTTCTACTTTTTCACCGTCCAACCAGATTTCAGCGTAAGCACGCGTTTTCGGTAATAGATGTTCACTGATTTTTTTCGCCCACTGATAAGCTTCTTGATGCAATTCAGACTCAACAGGGTTTGAAGTACACAACACATTACGGTTTACATCACCGGCCGTAGCAATCGAATCAATACCAATGCTATTCAGCGTTTGGTGCATTAATTTGATATTAGGTTTTAATACTCCATGAAACTGAAAGGTCTGCCGCGTGGTTAAACGAATACTGCCATAAAGAGAATGCTCACTAGCAAACTTATCTATCGCTAACCACTGCTGAGGGGTAATAATCCCTCCCGGCATACGAGCTCGTAACATCACATTGTGTAACGGCTCTAGTTTTTGCTTGGTTCGCTCGTTACGAATATCACGATCATCTTGTTGATACATACCGTGAAAGCGGATCAGCTGAAAATTATCTGCGCTAAATCCACCAGTAATACGATCTTGCAGATCCTGCTCGATCGTACCCCGTAAAAAATTGCTTTCGCGTTTTAAGCGTTCGTTATCCGAGAATGGACCTAACACTTGGCCTAATACTTCTTGATGGCTTGTTTGCGATTTTGTGCTCATTAGTAAACATCCCTTTGGTAACGCTTCGCTTTACGTAAATCATTAATAAATTGTTCTGCTTGATCTTTGTCTAGACCGCCTTGCTGTATCGCAATCGTGATCAAAGCTTGATGAACATCTTTCGCCATATACTGAGCGTCACCACACACATAAAGGTAAGCACCTTGATTAATCCACTGCCAAACTTGCTCAGCTTGTTCTAATAAACGATGCTGTACATAGACTTTTTCATGCTGATCTCGGCTGAATGCCACATCCAAACGGGTTAACACTCCGGATTTTAGATATTTCTGCCACTCGACTTGGTAGAGGAAATCTTGGGTAAAGGTTCGATCGCCAAAAAATAGCCAATTTTTACCCGGTGCAGCCCGATTATCTCGCTCTTGGATAAAACTGCGGAAAGGCGCAATTCCGGTTCCCGGACCAATCATAATAATGGGTGTATTATCATCTTCTGGGAGCTTGAAATGGTTATTCGCTTCAATAAAGATTTTTACCTGCTCGCCTTCCGCTAATTGATGTGCAATAAAGCTCGATGCGCCGCCTTGGCGCAGCTCATCATTCACCGGATATTCAACGACAGCAACGGTGAGATGCACTTCTTCATCCACTTCCGATTGACTAGAGGCTATCGAATACAGACGAGGGGTCAATCGACGCAGCAAACCAACCAGTTGTTCAGCCGATAACGAGCATTTCTTCTCTTTTAAGACATCAATAATTTGCGTCCGCGCTGAATACTCACGAAGTTTGTCTTTATCTACGGCCAGTTTTTGCAGCTTTTTGCTGGCTGACAACTCGGCAAACTGACTGATAAACTGAGGATTCGACGTAGTGATCTCATAATGCTTAATTAATGCATCATAAATTGTGTATGCCGTACCGTCGACGTCAACCTGTTCATCTCCTGTTAAGCCCACCAGCGTTAAGATCTGTTGTACTAATTGAGGATTATTCTCATACCAGACACCCAGCGCATCACCAGGCTGATAGGTTAATCCTGAATCGGTTAAATCAATTTCGATATGCCGTACATCTTTTCCAGAATCTCGCCCAGTAATTTTTTGACTCGTTAACAAGGTAGCCACATATGGATTTTGTTTCGAATAGAGGGCTGGTTTAGCCTGTGTTTGATTTAAAGGAAGCTGAACCACTTGTGCCTGATCAACACTCAACGCTTGTTGAACAATTTGTAGCGCTTTTTCACTCCAATCCGCTGCTGGTGAAGCGTAATCGACATCACAATCGATGCGCTCAATAAAACGCTGCGCACCTAATTTATCCAAAAACAGGTCAAAATCTTTGCCCGTTTGACAGAAAAATTCGTAGCTCGAGTCTCCTAAACCAATCACACCATATTTTAAATGCGGTAATTTAGGCGCTTTTTTAGATTGTAAAAACTCATGTAAGACCAATGCATTATCAGGCGCTTCACCTTCGCCGTTGGTTGAAGCGACAATAATCACGTGCGTTTCTTTAGCCAGATCTTTGCCTTTGTAATCGCTGGCATCAAATAGCTTAACCGCAATCCCCAATGATTGAGCCTCTTGCTCAATTTGTTTAGCTACGCCTTTTGCGTTACCGGTTTGCGAAGCAAAAATAATCGTTAATTGTCCTTGCGGTGTTGACGTTACAGAAAGTGCTTGAGACACCGCGGCACCAACACGGTTGGCAGGCGCTTGACTTAACCCCCAGAAATAACCACTCAACCAAGCCAATTGGTGCGGCGAAAGTTCCGTAGCCGTTTGCTGAAGTTGCGAAAGCTGAGAGTCGTTGATAGGGTTGGCTAATAACGCCAATTCTTGTGGTAAGGTATTTCCTGAAGACATTGTCACGACGTCCTTATTCATTGCGTGACGATAGATTAACCACTCTCTTTAATAACAAGAAAGAATAGAAGAGAATGTTTTATAACTTTTTGGAAGTAAGAAAGTCATCACTCAATCAAAGCGACTTTCGATTCTGACTTGCTTAAAACCAACCGCCATAGCAGATTTTGAGGCACTATCTAAATCGGTATAATGGCACTCTTCACCACTAGCATCAGTGAGCGGCACAAAACCACCTCGTTGGTGACGAAATTCAACAATCCATGTTCCTTCCGCTGATGAGGGTTCAATAATGGCTTCGATCAGCATTTGTTCCCGATACAGATTTCTTAGTTCCGTGATTGTCATGGCTAATCTCGCTTCCATTGCTCATCCATTAGATTAAGCATGGTTTATTTCGAGCAAATTGCGAGTAAGCAGAGCAAATTTTCCATCAAGCAATCACTAAGCAATCCACTATCAGAAACGCATTTCAGCACCAATAAACCAGCCATCAACAAAGATTAATGACTCGCCAATTTGTGGTGACTGGGTTGCTAAATTGCTAAACTCCAAATCAATCACACGATAGCCAGCTTTTAAACTCAATGGATAAGTTGGGTTATCGATGACATACTGAATACCAGCCGTCATATCCGCGCTTTTAATGCCTTTACTCTCACCAAAATCAATTTGACCAATAATATCAACATTTGAATTCGGGATACTTAACTCTGCATATCCAAACCAATTGAAGGTCAAATCATTAAAAGCATAGTGCTGATTATCTGGCGCTCGATAGTCGGTAGAGCGATATTGACTGAGCATCACCCCGGCATTAAAACGCAACGATTGCCTGTCAAGTAACCGGTAATATAAGGTGTAATCGTACTTATCAAAGGCCACCGTCTGTGCATCAACATGGCTATAACGAAAACTCATGTTCGGCCAATAATCGAATGAATGCTCCACTGCAAACGAGATCACTGGTACCTGAGCGGTATCATAACGCACGTTATCAATCTTCGTTTTTCCCCACCACATTTCAGCGCCCACTTTCACACCATACGTCCCCTCTTCCGCTAACACGGAACCTGAAACACACACGGCTACGCCACACAAGATGGTTTTGATTCGATTCATGATGATCTCTTCTCCTGATTGCTTCCATTGAATAGTGGCGATGGCATTTATCCGTTCGTCAACTACGCCAACCGATTACACATTTAATTCTTGATAAGGAATTTTCGCTAATGCAGTTTCAACAACCTCAACACCCGCTCCCGGCTTATGGGCATTTTCACTAATATAACGTCGCCACTGGCGCGCTCCTGGCATGCTTTGGAAAAGCCCTAACATATGTCGAGTAATATGCCCAAGATAAGCACCTTGAGTCAGTTGCTGTTCAATATAAGGGTACATTTCTTGAACGACTTGAGAGCGTTTTTTAATAGGCTTATCGAGACCAAAAATCTGTTGATCTGCTTCCGCGAGTAAATAAGGATTTTGATAAGCTTCACGGCCAATCATCACCCCATCAAGGTACTGTAAATGTTCTAGCGCTTCGGTTAACGATTTAATGCCACCATTAAGTGCTATCGTCAGATGTGGGAAATCACGCTTGAGCTGATGAGCACGTGGATAATCTAGCGGCGGTATTTCACGGTTTTCTTTCGGACTTAAACCACTTAACCAAGCCTTACGGGCATGAATAGTAAACTGTTCACATCCACCTTGTTCGGAGACTAACTGTACAAAGCGGGTTAAGAACTCATAAGAATCTTGATCATCAATCCCAATACGGGTTTTGACAGTTACTGGAATATTCACCGCCTCACGCATCGCTGCAACGCAATCAGCAACCAACTGCGGCTCAGCCATTAAACAAGCACCAAACTTACCGTTTTGCACCCGATCAGAAGGGCAACCGACATTCAGATTGATTTCATCATAGCCACGCTCTTGAGCTAGTTTTGCACAGTGTGCTAAATCCGCAGGATTCGAGCCTCCAAGCTGCAATGAGACGGGATGTTCTTCTTGGTTATAAGCAAGAAAATCACCCTTACCATGAATAATTGCCCCAGTGGTCACCATTTCGGTGTACAACAACGTTTGCGAAGAGAGAAGACGATGAAAGTAGCGGCAATGTCTATCCGTCCAATCAAGCATTGGAGCAACGGAAAGACGATGAGCTTTAAATTTATCAGTGTCAGTAAAAATAGTCATAGTTTACGTTTGGTTGAGAGGCGGTCATATAAGCCAAAAGCTTAAGCTAACTTTTATGCGCGATAAGAACTGCAATAGTTAGCCTGTATTCCGCAATAAGCGAGTCTTAGATAAAACGAATTTAACCTGACTGGCTGTTATGAAAAATAATTTGCCGATTATACACAAGTGTCGAGCTCATGTAGCAAAAACTCATCAAAGCGCTGGACGATGACCTTTCTCGATGTCTACAAGATTACACCACACCGAGGGGCAGATGAAAAACGTACACCCACAATATCACTTCAATGGGAAAACCCTTACAAGAGTAACGCGCTAAGCGTGGCTCAACTACTCGGATAGAAATCCACGTACCTACCAGCAACACCAGCAAACGCGGCCGCTAATCCAGCGAGGGCTGAACGTTTTGCTGCGAGATAAGCTCGGCATGCTAGGGGAATCAAAACAATATATCCAACCGCTCTCGCCACATTCGATAGTAAGCCCAATAACATGATAGCGCGACTTACTGAAAATCATGAGCAGATCTAGGGACAACGATAAAGATAACTGGGTAAGGGGATTAAAGAGGAACTACGATCATAATCACAACGTTAAGTAGGAAAGTAAATCGCCGATTTTCTTCACTGTATCGTTTTATCGCTAGATGAGGTAAGTTAGGCTCTATTTATGACAATATCGTTCATAGTCAATCAATCACTAATGATTTATTGATGTTCAAAACGATATTTATCTTGAAATAGTATATGATTACTAGAGTCCAGCAATGATGGTGATAGATTTGGACAAGAAGCTTAGCCAACAAATTGAAGAAATATGTGCAGCAAGGGGCGTTCGTCTAACCTCACAACGTAAGCGCGTTTTTGAACTTATTTGCGCCAGTCAAAAAGCATCCAGCGCCTACGATTTGCTTGAAGATTTAAAAGCAAGTGAGCCACAAGCTAAACCGCCGACGGTTTATCGAGCTTTAGACTTTCTGTTAGAACAAGGCTTTATTCATCGTGTAGAGTCAACGAATAGCTTTATCTCTTGCTGCTCTTGTAATGCCCATAAGCACTTTTCTCAGCTGTTAATTTGTGACCAATGCGGTAACGTTGTGGAGTTACAAAATGATAATCTGATAACAATGCTGGCGAACAACGCGGAGCAACACGGATTTACAATTACTAACCATGTCATTGAATCCCATGGTATTTGCCAATCCTGTTCTTCAGAAACAAAGAATTAGACCATAGAAGAGAGTTATGCGCGCTGAATTTGTCAATCCGTTCTTAGCGTCTTTGCTAAATGTACTAAAAACGATGGCTTCATTAGAATTGAAGCCTCAAAAGCCTCGCCTCAAAAAAGATGAAATTGCTCGTGGCGATGTGTCAGGTCTTATCGGTATGATCGGGCCTCAAACACGCGGTTCCATGTCGATTACCTTTGATGAAGCTTTAGCCTTACAAATCATGGAAAATATGTTGGGTGAACGACCGAATGGCTTAAATGAAGAAGTGACTGATATGGTTGGTGAAATCACCAACATGGTCACCGGTGGAGCAAAACGCATCTTGGCCGAAAGTGGCTTCGATTTTGACCTAGCAACCCCAGTAGTGGTATCGGGTAAAGGTCATACGATAAGACACAAATGTGAAGGATCGATCATCATCATGCCATTCTCCTCTCAATGGGGAAATGCCTTTATTGAGATCTGTTTCGAGTAAATCAAAGTATATAGCTTTTACTTATCTAGCAAAGAAAAGGGTTGATGTTTCGCATCAACCCTTTTGTGTATTCGTAGTAGCAGACTTATCGACGAAGAATCTTGTTCAAGATCGACGAAAAGCCAGCCTACTTAGCGTGGTACTAACCCCGAAAGGCTTTAAACGCATTGATCAAACCATTGGTTGAGCTGTCATGAGAGATAACATCTTGACCATCCGCCAACTCAGGAAGAATCTGATTCGCTAATTGTTTACCTAACTCTACGCCCCATTGATCAAACGAGAAGATATTCCAAATCACACCTTGCACAAAAATCTTATGTTCATACATGGCAATCAAATTGCCTAAGGTTCGTGGCGTGATCTTTTTAACCAAAATCGAGTTAGTTGGACGGTTACCTTCAAAAACTTTAAAGGGGACTAACGCTTCAATTTCCGCAGCCGATTTACCCGCTTTCAGTAATTCTGCTTTCACTACATCAGCCGATTTACCAAATGCAAGCGCTTCAGTTTGCGCAAAAAAGTTCGACATCAATTTTTGATGGTGATCGCTGACCGTGTTATGAGTCAATGCTGGCGCAATAAAATCACAAGGAATCAACTTGGTGCCTTGGTGGATCAACTGATAAAACGCATGTTGACCATTGGTACCTGGCTCACCCCAAATGATCGGTCCTGTTTGATAAGTCACAACCTGACCATTACGATCAACGTATTTACCGTTCGATTCCATATTCCCTTGTTGAAAATAAGCCGCAAAACGATGCATGTATTGATCGTAAGGTAAAATCGCCTCTGATTCAGCGCCATGGAAGTTGTTATACCAAATACCAATCAGAGCAAGGATCACCGGAATATTACGCTCAAACGGTGTATCAACAAAATGCTGATCCATCTCGTGAGCCCCAGTCAACAACTCAATAAAGTTATCGTAGCCAATTGATAAGATGATCGATAAACCAATGGCTGACCACAGAGAATAACGACCACCAACCCAATCCCAGAACTCAAACATATTTTCGGTATCAATACCAAACTCAGTCACCGCCTGACCGTTGGTGGACAGCGCAGCAAAGTGCTTCGCCACATGCGCTTGATCGCCCGCGACGTTTAAGAACCAATCACGCGCAGAGTGGGCGTTAGTCATGGTTTCTTGCGTGGTGAATGTTTTCGACGCCACTAAGAACAGCGTGGTTTCCGGATCAACTTTCTTCAATGTCTCAGCAATATGAGTACCATCGACGTTGGACACAAAGTGCATGGTCAGATGATTTTTATACGGTGCGAGCGCTTCAGTCACCATATAGGGACCTAAATCTGAACCACCAATACCAATATTCACTACATCGGTAATCGCTTTACCTGTGAAACCTTTCCATTCACCCTTGATCACGCGCTCTGAAAATACACGCATCTTTTCTAATACGGCATTAACGGCTGGCATCACATCTTGGCCATCGACCATTACTGGGGCATTACTGCGATTACGTAGTGCAGTATGTAAGACGGCACGACCTTCAGTTTGGTTAATCGCCTCACCGTTAAACATTGCTTGAATTGCATCTTCAAGATGAGTCTCTTTCGCTAAAGCAAACAAGTGTTGCATGGTCTCTTGATTGATTAAATTCTTCGAATAATCAACCAGAATATCTTGACCAAAACGCGCCGAGTAATGACTAAAACGCTGGTTATCCTCAGCGAACAGAGTGGTTAAATCCATGTCTTGCGCAGATTCAAAATGCGCGGTTAGTGCTTTCCAAGCGTTGGTTTGCGTTGGATTAATGTTTTTCAACATATTCTCTATCCCAATGTTACGGTAGGTTTTATTCCTTATTACCTTGCCTATTAGCTAGGTTGGAATCCCTGTTAATGCAAAAAAAGAAAATCATCATCGTTCGATAAAGCAGAACCACTGCTCAATAAACTCATTATCGCTGAGCCATCGTCGCGCGACTTTGAGATAAGTCAGTGAAACCCACATCGGAGGCTCAACTTGTTTAATCACTGACTTGTTTAGCCTATTTCTCCGGTGAGATAATGCATCTCTACTCGAGAGGTCAGTTTGGTCACGAGTTCATAACCCACGGTACCGATATGTTCAGCCACTCGCTCAACTGGAAGGTTTTGCCCCCACAGAATGGCTTCATCACCGACGTTATCCTGGGACTCTGGGCCTAAATCAACCGTCAGCATATCCATAGAAACTCGCCCTGCCATTGGCACAATACGACCATTGACTAACACTGGCGTACCATTCGGGGCAGTACGTGGATAACCGTCACCATAACCAATTGCAATAACACCAATTTTAGTGTCTTGTCGAGCGGTCCATAAGGCACCATAACCGATGCTTTCTCCCGCTTTCACCTCACGAACAGCAATCAAAGGTGCCGTTAAACTCATCACTGGACGATATCCCATTGCCTGAGCATCCTGATGGGCAAAAGGAGAAACACCATAAAGAATGATTCCTGGTCTTACCCAGTCTAGCTGACTTTCCGGCCAGACCAATAACCCAGCGGAGGCCGCTAAAGAGCGCTCACCTTTACACCCCTCGGTTAACGATAAAAATAACGTAAGCTGTTGGTGCGTGATCGGGCTATCAAGCTCATCAGCACAGCCAAAATGGCTCATATAACGTAGAGGCTTAGCCACATTTGGGCAGCGATGTAAACGCTCAACAAACTCAGCGTGTTGCTCAGGACGCACACCAAGACGATGCATCCCACTGTCGATTTTTAACCATACCGATACTGGCGTGTCTAATTGTGCGAGTTCTAAGGCTTGCAGCTGCTCTTCACAGTGCACTACGGTCTGAATATTATTCGCGACTAAAACCGGAAGATCGCCAGCAGAATAGAACCCCTCCAAGAGAAGGATGGGTTTAACAACGCCATTGACTCTAAGTTGCAGCGCTTCTTGTACTCGCGCGACGCCAAAAGCATCAGCATCTTGAGCGTAGCGAGCAACCTGACAAGAACCATGGCCATACCCATTAGCCTTAACGACCGCCATGACCTTACTGCGAGGAGCCTGCTGTTTAATTCGCTGTAAATTATATTGCAGCGCTTGTAAATCAATACTCGCCTTAGCGGCTTTCATGTAGTTCATACTATCATTCATCATCAAACGCTGGGCCTGCGTAGTTATCAAAGCGGGAGTATTGACCTTGGAAGGTCAAACGTACCGAGCCTATCGGACCATTCCTCTGCTTACCGATAATGATTTCTGCAATACCTTTCATTGGACTATCTGGGTGATAGACCTCATCACGATAAATAAACATGATCAAATCGGCATCTTGTTCAATCGAACCAGATTCACGCAAATCGGAGTTGACTGGGCGTTTATCGGCACGTTGCTCCAACGAGCGGTTTAACTGTGAAAGCGCCACCACAGGCACATTAAGCTCTTTGGCTAATGCTTTTAATGAACGAGAAATTTCAGCGATTTCTAAAGTACGGTTATCGGATTGAGAAGGAACCCGCATGAGCTGCAGATAGTCGACCATGATCAAAGATAGCCCACCGTGTTCACGAGCTATACGACGCGCACGAGAACGGACCTCAGTAGGAGTCAACGCCGAGCTGTCGTCGATAAACATGTTTTTCTTCTCCATCAGCATTCCCATGGTCGAAGAAATACGCGCCCAATCTTCATCATCGAGTTGACCGGTTCGGATCTTGGTTTGATCTACCCGAGAGAGCGATGCCAGCATACGCATCATGATTTGTTCTGCAGGCATCTCAAGTGAGAAAATCAATACTGGTTTATCTTGCTGCATGGCTGCGTTTTCACACAAGTTCATGGCAAAAGTCGTTTTTCCCATTGAAGGACGAGCAGCAACAATAATTAAGTCTGAACCTTGCAAACCCGCCGTTTTTTTATTGAGGTCGGTGAACCCAGTATTTACACCCGTGACCCCATCCTGTGGAGTCTTATACAGTAACTCAATACGCTCTAAGGTTTTCTCTAAAATTGTATCAACATTTTGAGGGCCTTCGTTTTCACTACTACGCGCTTCAGCAATCGCAAACACCTTGCTTTCGGCTAAATCGAGTAAATCTTCTGAGCTGCGCCCTTGAGGGTCATAACCTGCGTCAGCGATTTCGTTCGCAACACCAATCAAATTACGCACCAAGGCACGCTCAGCGACAATGTCCGCATAAGCATTAATATTAGCTGCGCTTGGCGTGTTCTTAACCAAGTCGGCTAAATAGGCAAAGCCGCCAACATCTTCTAGCTGTTCGCGCAATTCGAGAAATTCGGAAAGGGTAATCAAGTCCAGTGGTTGCCCAGATTCAAGTAGGGTTTTCACTGCCTCAAAGATTAACCGATGAGGTCGACTATAAAAGTCTTGAGCAATTACGCGCTCAGAAACCGTATCCCAGCGTTGATTATCTAGCAACAAACCGCCAATCACAGACTGCTCTGCCTCTAATGAATGAGGAGGCGTTTTCATTGCTTCTATTTGTGCATCGGCAGGTTTACGATTTCGGTTATCTGTTCGGGGATCAGCCATCACTTCACTCAGTCACTCTTTTTAATAACCGCTCATTATAGCGAGAATAGAACATTTGTAATCAGGCATCGAAAAGTTTGTCTATGACTTAGATAGAATTAACCTTAATATGACCCAATTTCAAAAACTGATGCTTATTATTCAGCGATTCTATTCTTTGAGAGAGGTTTCATGTGTCCAAAACTTGGCTTCTAAGTCTGGCTCTGTTGACAAGTTTTCATGTCTATGCCAACAAACAGACAAATCGCAGTAAGGACATTAACGCACCCTCACCTTGGCAAAGTCAAATCGAATTTGGCTATCAAGCGCACTCCGGTAATACCGATTCAGAAGCCCTTAACACTCGAGTTAAGGGGGAATATACCCGTGGTCGTCATCGAACCAATGGCGAGTGGCGTTTTTATAAATTAGATAAAAATGGCAAAGAGAATAAACGGCAATCCAGCTACAGCTTACAAAGCGACTATAAGCTAGGCCCTAAAACCTACCTCTATGGTAGTTTTAGAGGATCTGACTCACGCTATAGTGCCTACTTCTCGGACTACACATGGTCTGGAGGGCTTGGTTATCAGTTCACTCATACGGATGACTTATTGATTGAACTCGAAGTCGGGCCGGGCTACCGCTATCAAGAGCCAAATTTAGATAAAATTAGCAGTGGCGATGTCGTTTTTCCACACTTAGTCAAAGAACCGATTTATCGTGGTAACCTTAAGGTAGAATGGCAAGCACTGAGTAATTTTAAATTACTGACCGATCTAACCTTGGTTGGCGGCGAAAGTAACACTCGTTTTGATAGTGATATCAGCATTATTAACAACATTACCGATGATATTGCTCTTAAAGTGAGTCAATCACGTCAATACCATAACCGAGTACCTACCGGTTTAAGTAAAGCTGATAGTGTGCTATCGGTGAGTTTAATTTTCTTATTCTAAGTATCAACACTCAGTATCCTACCTCGCCAAACTCATCATTTGTATCGCTAAACGACATAAATTGGACATAAAAAAACACCAGCCTGAGCTGGTGTTTAAACGAGTCTAGAAACTGAAATTATTCAGCAACAACTTGTAATTTTACTGTAGCGAAAACTTCTGAATGAAGTTGAACGCTAACTTCGAATTCACCTGTAGTACGTAGAGCACCTTCAGGTAGACGAACTTCGCTTTTCTCAAGCTTAACACCGGCTGCAGTTACTGCATCAGCGATGTCACGAGTCCCGATAGAACCGAACAGTTTGCCTTCATCACCAGCTTTAGAAGCAATAACAACCGCTTCTAGTGCGTTAACTTGGTCAGCACGAGCTTGTGCAGCAGTAAGTTGCTCAGCAACTTTTGCTTCAAGTTCAGCACGACGAGTTTCAAACATCTCAACGTTAGCTTTGGTTGCCATTACAGCCTTACCTTGTGGGATAAGGAAGTTACGAGCGTAACCAGATTTAACATTAACTGCATCGCCAAGGCTGCCTAGGTTACCGATTTTATCAAGTAGAATAACTTGCATTACTTAATCCTCTTTCTTAATAAACGGTGCCGATTACTGATGTTTGTCAGTATATGGCAGTAGAGCTAGGTAGCGAGAGCGTTTGATTGCACGAGCTAGCTGACGCTGATACTTAGCACTTGTGCCAGTGATGCGGCTAGGTACAATTTTACCAGCTTCAGTGATGTAATTCTTAAGAGTCGCTACATCTTTGTAATCAATCTCTTGAACGCCTTCTGCTGTAAAACGGCAGAATTTACGACGGCGGAAGAAACGAGCCATGGGCTATCTCCTGATTTAAATTTGAAAAATGTTGTAGACGTTAAGTATGGCTATAACGAACACTGGGTGCCGAACAGAGAATAATTCATTCTCTATAGCAATACCGTCTAATACTAAATGATGAGTGAATACTTTTGACCGTTGCCTAACATCCCAAGTTAAAGAATCGAAATTCACTTAACCTAATATGACTTATCACTAAAAGAGGAAAACCACGATTAACAATAATCAGCTTGATTCAACCTTCTTTAATGATCAAGAACGTTGACTCAGACGGTCATCTGAAATTACTCAGCGTCTGCTTCAAATTTCACTTCTTCACGCTTAGAACGCTCGTCACGAGCTTTAAGCATGATTGAAGGTTCAGTGATAGCAGCTTTAGTACGCATGATCATGTTACGTAGAACAGCATCGTTAAAACGGAATGCAGTTTCTAACTCATCAATCACAGCTTGATCAGCTTCAACGTTCATTAGAACGTAGTGAGCTTTGTGAAGCTTGTTAATTGGGTAAGCCATTTGACGGCGGCCCCAATCTTCTAGACGGTGAACTGTACCGCCAGCTTCAGTGATTGAACCAGTGTAACGCTCGATCATGCCAGCAACTTGCTCGCTTTGATCAGGGTGCACCATGAATACGATTTCGTAATGACGCATTGATTTTGCTCCTTACGGATTATTCAGCTTCCAGATTTGGCCCGGTCATCCAAAGGAAGCAAGGAACGAATGAAAATTGACCGAGAATTAAGGAGCGAGAATAGTACAGAATGGCTAGTAGTTTAGCAAGTGAAATATACTTGTCGCAGACTAAAGATAGACAGGCCGTTTAAAACGGAAAATGAACAGAATGTGAAAAGCAAAAGACTGAGAAAAGACCAGATTTACAGGCAATAAAAAAGGGAAGCCAATGCTTCCCTTTTGATATTGATAACAAAAGATTATCGAAATTAAGCGATAACTTTAGCTACAACACCAGCGCCTACTGTACGGCCACCTTCACGGATAGCGAAACGTAGACCTTCATCCATCGCGATTGGTGCAATTAGCTCTACAACCATCTTGATGTTGTCGCC
>NZ_CAWNVW010000007.1:0-46257 GCF_963878025.1 Vibrio sp. 11986-1-5 | reverse complement strand
TCACCGCCGTATACTTTTGCAAGTACAGTACAGATAGCTGCTGTTAGAGTGGTTTTACCGTGGTCAACGTGGCCGATAGTACCAACGTTTACGTGCGGTTTCGTACGTTCAAATTTTGCTTTAGACACGATCGTGTTCCTTCCTAGTTATGATTCGCCTTAAGTCAAGTGCACTCAAAGCGCGCCAGAAATTGCTATTTTATGCGCCAACGCTCGTTAGCGCAATAGATTCGTTATTAATCAAATAACAACTACCCACGTTCAGCAATGATTGCATCAGCAACATTTTTCGGCACCTCAGCGTACTCAGCAAACTCCATTGAGTAAGAAGCACGGCCTTGGGTCGCAGAACGTAGATCTGTTGCGTAACCAAACATCTCTGAAAGTGGAACTCGAGCACGGATAATTTTGAGGCCAGCATTGCCATCATCCATACCTTCAATGATGCCACGACGACGATTTAAATCGCCGACTACATCACCCATCCAATCTTCAGGTGTGGTTATTTCAACTTTCATTAGCGGTTCAAGAATCACTGGGTTTGCTTCTAGCGCGCCCTTCTTGAATGCCATTGAGCCGGCGATTTTAAACGCCATTTCACTTGAGTCGACATCGTGGAATGAACCGTCGAAGAGTGTTGCTTTGACATCCAAAATAGGATAGCCCGCTAACACACCATTGTTCATTTGCTCCTCGATCCCTTTCGCTACCGGGTTGATGAACTCTTTAGGAATTGCACCGCCCACGATGGCGTCAACAAAGACAAAGCCTTGTCCTAACTCTGCAGGTTCAACTTTCAACCATACGTGACCGTATTGACCACGACCACCAGACTGGCGAACAAACTTGCCTTCCACTTCCGCTTGACCACGAATGGTTTCACGATACGCAACCTGAGGTTTACCCACGTTGCAATCAACGCTGAACTCACGTTTCATACGGTCAACGATGATGTCTAAGTGAAGCTCGCCCATACCAGAAATTAGCGTTTGTCCTGTTTCCTTATCCGTTTCGACTCGGAATGACGGGTCTTCAGCCGCTAATTTACCTAGCGCAATCCCCATTCGTTCCTGATCCGCTTTTGAGCGAGGCTCAACCGCGATTTGGATAACAGGCTCAGGAAACTCCATGCGTTCAAGAATCACTTTATGATCTTGATGACAGAGCGTGTCACCGGTAGTGACATCTTTCAAGCCAATAGCGGCGGCGATATCGCCAGCACGAACTTCTTTAATTTCTTCACGTTTATTAGCATGCATTTGTACAATGCGCCCAAAACGCTCTTTCTTTTGTTTGACGGAGTTATAAACCGCATCACCAGAGTTAACCACTCCAGAATAGACACGAATAAACGTCAAAGTACCAACAAATGGGTCGGTAGCAATTTTAAATGCTAAAGCAGAAAACGGTTCATTATCGTCGGCGTGACGCTCAACTTCATTCTCGTTCTCATCAATACCTTTGATCGCCGGCACTTCTACTGGTGATGGCAAAAATTCAACCACTGCATCCAAAACGGCTTGCACACCTTTATTTTTAAACGCGCTACCACAAGTGGCAAGAACGATTTCGTTGTTCAGTGTGCGCTGACGGAGCGCTTGTTTGATTTCAGCTTCAGTAAGTACGCCGTCTTCAAGGTATTTATCCATCAATTCTTCGCTCGCTTCCGCAGCGACTTCAACTAAGTTGTTGTGCCACTCTTTAGCCAGCTCTAGCATATCATCCGGAATCGCTTCATAGGTAAAGCTCATGCCTTGATCGGCTTCATTCCAGTTGATGGCTTTCATCTTGATAAGGTCGATGACACCGCGAAAATCCTCTTCAGCACCAATATTTAATTGGATAGGAACCGGAGTTGCACCAAGACGATGTTTAATTTGATCTACTACGCGTAGGAAGTCTGCACCAGTACGGTCCATCTTATTAACAAACACAATGCGTGGAACATGGTATTTATCTGCTTGACGCCACACGGTTTCAGACTGAGGTTCAACACCAGATGAACCACAAAAGACAACCACAGCTCCATCAAGCACACGCAGTGAACGCTCTACTTCGATAGTGAAGTCAACGTGTCCAGGAGTGTCAATGATGTTAATGCGATGATCTTGGAATTGTGCATCCATACCACGCCAGAAGGCAGTTGTTGCAGCAGAGGTAATGGTGATACCACGCTCTTGCTCCTGCTCCATCCAGTCCATGGTGGCAGCACCATCGTGAACTTCGCCAAGTTTGTGAGAAAGGCCGGTATAGAACAGAATACGCTCAGTAGTGGTTGTTTTTCCTGCGTCTACGTGAGCACAGATACCGATATTACGGTAGCGCTCAATAGGAGTTTTACGAGCCACGATTGTATCCTCTTACTAAGGGAAACCTTAGAAAATAGAAATGTGCTGCGAGAGAACCTCGCAGCACAGAAGGTATTACCAGCGGTAATGAGCGAAGGCTTTGTTCGCTTCTGCCATACGGTGAACGTCTTCACGTTTCTTAACAGCAGTACCTTTGTTTTCTGACGCATCTAGCATTTCAGCTGCTAAGCGACCAGCCATAGATTTTTCACCACGCTTACGCGCAGCTTCAACCAACCAACGCATAGCAAGTGCGTTACGGCGAACCGGACGTACTTCTACTGGCACTTGGTAAGTTGAACCACCCACACGGCGAGATTTAACTTCTACCGCAGGACGTACATTTTCAAGAGCTTGTTCAAAAACAGCCAAGTGATCTTTACCAGATTTCTCAGCCATAGTGTCTAGTGCAGTGTAAACAATTTTCTCTGCAGTAGATTTTTTACCGTCAACCATAAGGATGTTAACGAATTTTGCCAGCAGTTCAGATTTGAACTTTGGATCTGGAAGGATCTTACGCTGACCAATAACGCGACGACGTGGCATGGAATATTCTCCGTTGTCTTCTTCAGGTTTTTTCCAAAACTATACAGTTTTTTCAAAATAACAAATTAATTTAGTGTTTGGCCTTACTTAACGGAATCCATTAAGACTTAGGACGCTTCACACCGTACTTAGAACGACCTTGTTTACGGTCGTTAACGCCTGAACAGTCAAGCGCACCACGAACAGTGTGGTAACGAACACCCGGAAGGTCTTTTACACGACCGCCACGGATAAGAACAACGCTGTGCTCTTGTAGGTTGTGACCTTCACCGCCGATGTATGAAGTCACTTCGTAACCATTGGTTAGACGAACACGACATACTTTACGTAGTGCTGAGTTAGGTTTTTTTGGTGTAGTAGTATATACGCGAGTACATACACCACGTTTTTGTGGGCACGCTTCGAGTGCAGGCACGTTGTTTTTTGCAACTTGCTTCACACGTGGCTTGCGTACCAACTGGTTAATAGTTGCCATTAGCTAGCTCCTGAATTTACTTAACGTAAGCTTTATGAAAAATCTAGCCCTGATTGTGATTTGCACAAATAGGGACGCAAAATTCTATGCAGCAGTGAGAGGTGTGTCAAGAAATATACAGATCTTTTTTATCCAGCAACATCAGCGTAGTGGATACTTTAGCGAACACTCGATAAAAATTAACACCAACTTATTGATTTCTCTTCACTTACTGTCATTTCAACAAAATCATTCATCGTTATTTGCTCAATAGAACTTGAGCACTTTTCTAACCATCCTCTAGCCAAAAGATCCTCACGCAGTGCATAAACTGACTCAATAGCCTGTAAATCGCTAAAATAAGGGCTCTGTGGGCTAGTGAGATAAACGGCATTTTCGATCAACAATAGTCGATCGTGAGCTTGAAAATAACGACGAACTAATTTTAGCTGTTGAGGATGTTTAATAATGTGCAGCACTCGTTTATCCCGTGGTATCAAAAAGTCACAATGTGGTCAAAAGATTGCCACATCACCCCAATCGTTTGAGGCGCAATAGGCAAAGCATCAATGATTAATGGTTCATCCGTTAACCCCCATTCGGCAAGACTTTGCTCACAGATATAGCGCTGTTCAACATCATACAAATCGAGCAATTTGAATGCGCTAATGTAATCGCGACTTAAAATAACGCTAGGATCTTGCCCGGTGACCAATTGCAAGACTCCTTCACCAACAAAAAAAACGGCTAAATCGTCACTGTAAGCCGAGGCCGCAAGCACGGCATCGAGTCCTTCACGCCCTGTACTGGTAGCGTGGGGAGGAGAATGAAACACAAAGGCGATTTTTTTCAAAATTGTACCACTCTATCCTCAGTTAATAACGCCTCGGCTAAGGCCCCTAGCCCTGCTTGTGAAAAGTCCATCGCTAAACTTGATACTGGTAATTGATGCTGTTCGGCTTCGCTTTGACTGATAATACCGCGTCGTAATGCTGCAGCAACGCAAGTTTCTAAGCGAATTTGATGCTTCTTCGCCATGGTTTGCCATGCTTTCACAAGATCAAACTCATCATTAGCAGGAACGGTTAATCCCGAGCCATTCAGCACACCTTCTTGATAGAAGAAAATACGCTTAATACTATGGCCTTTCTTGAGTGCCGATTGAGCAAAAAGATAAGCATTGCGCGCAGACTGAGTTCCATAAGCAGGGCCTGTCACCAATAGCGTATAAGTCAACGGTATGCTTTGTTGACTCACGAACACTCATCCTCTGTTTTACGTTGGCGGATATACAGATAAACCGTATGTTTGGATATATTCAACCGATCTGCCACACGATTGATCGCATCTTTGATATCAAAAATTCCCTTATCGTACAACGCCATCACAATCTGGCGATTTTTAGTATTGTTCGAGACTGATTTATCGGCATTAATTTCTTCAATGGTGCGTTCAACGGTTTGATCGACCAACTCGACCACATCACTGGCAAAGTTAACTGGCGCTGCAGCTTCTTGCGCTTCAGGTGTCGGCATAAAAGAGTGCAACACCTGTGAAAAAGGGGCGTCAAGGTTGACGTTAATGCATAACAAACCAATCACTCGATGTTCTCCATTACGAATGGCGACCGTAATAGACTTCATCAATACGCCACCTTTTGCTCTGGTAAAATACGAGCGAGAAAAGTTACGTTCGGAGCCTTCAATATCGCGCAGCATTTTTAACGCTAAATCGGTGATCGGTGACCCTACTTGACGACCCGTGTTCTCACCATTGGCGATTTTTATCGCCGAAGTATTCAGGTCTTCTAACGAATGCAAAACAATCTCACAAAAGGGACCGATTAAGCTTGCTAGACCATCGACCATTGCTTCATAGGAACGCAAAATCACTTTATCGTGCTCTGTAAATGGTTTTACATGCACAAATTCCATATCCATCAGCATATCGGCGTTAATGCTTTCTGTCGTTGTCACTGTACTTTGACCTTAGAACGTAAAATCAACAAATTGATGTAAGTTTATCAGAAAATTTTAAACGTGGACTAGGCTATCTTGCAATGCAGTGATGTAGAACAAATTATACGATGAATATCTCCCTAGCAAAGCATCAGTACTTTTACCATTTGACAAGGGATGATAAAAAATTGGTTAAAAAGTTGGTTTTACTTATAAAAAAGGCCTGAATCTTCAGGCCTTTGATACTTTTAATAAAGGATGAATCGCTATCTCTTATTTATTGCGCTGCGTCGCCATTTTCTACTTTCAACAACTCAACTTCAAAAACCAAGGTAGAGTTTGCAGGAATGGTTGGTGTATCTTGCTCACCATAAGCCAATTCTGGCGGAATGACGAACTTGTATTTAGAACCTACTTGCATCAATTGCACGCCTTCTGTCCAACCAGGGATCACACGGTTTAGCGGGAAAGTCGCAGGCTCACCACGATCGTAAGAGCTATCAAACTGAGTACCATCGGTCAGAGTGCCTTTGTAATGCACTTGTACCGTATCGGTCTCTTTTGGTGATTCACCTTGTGCTTCAGTTAAGACTTGATAAAGCAATCCAGATTCGGTTTTTTTCACCCCTTCTTGCTTCTCAAATTCAGCGCGGAACGCGTCTCCGGCTTGCTTGTTGGTGGCGGCTTTTTCAGCCGCTTGTGCTTGCATTGACGCAGCAACACGCTTATCCAACGCTTCTAATGCTTCACGAGTCTGCTGTTCATCCATTTGCGCAGCACCAGCAAAAACATGCTCAATGCCTCTTAACACCATGTCTTTGTTAAGATCGATTCCAATTTCATTAGGCTTTTCGATACTGCTGGTTAAATAATTAGCAAAAGAGACACCAATCGCGTAAGCCGCTTTATCATCCTCTGACTTAAAAGTGACACTTTGAACGGCAACAGAGGCATTTGGGGTAGCCGTTGTCTCTTCTTTTTGACAACCGGCTGCTAGCGCAACCGTAGCGGCAAGCAATGACACTTTAAAAAACGATTTCATTCAATTCTCCAACTTTGTAGGTAAACCTTTCTGTTATTGAGCACAAACCGACGGATTAAACTGGTGCACAATAGTATGTTGTACCAATATAACGGTATGTTTGGTAATTGTCTTTACTACTCAACGGATAATTAATTGTGCTGCGGATAATTTCTCATTTCATAGTACCGACGGTTGTCATTTTTCTGTTAAATGGCTGTTTCTTCTTTAATCAAGAGACTGACCGCTGGATTTTAGAACCCAATGGCTCAACCGGATTTGGTCTAAGCCGTGATGGGCGTTTTGCATTAATTTACTCCCAAGAACACCAATTGGTTTTATGGGATTTAGCACAACGTCAAATTCTAGCGGAGCTAGGCGCGCAAGACCCTGAAGCCAACCCGGTCTCGTACATTCGTATTACTGATAATGGCCGTTATGCGATAACAGCCACACAAATCAATTTTGCCGTGTGGGACTTAAGTTGGACCCAAGCCCAAGGGTTATGGTCTATCTCTGATGGTTTAATCATGGATGTCGCTCTGAGTAACGATGGGCAACAAGTTTTGCTAGGGGTGTCCAATGGTAAAGCCATCTACGTTGACTTAGTCACTGGACGACGGCTTGAGTTCCTTGCTCATCAGGAAAAAGTCAATTCTGTGGCTTTATCACCTAACGGTCGTTATGCCTTAACTGGTGGAAATGATTATACCGCTTATCTGTGGGATACTCAGAGTGGGCAGATTATCTATACTTTTGAGCATGAACAACGGGTTAACCGGGTTGCTTTACAGCGTGATGGTCAGTTAGCTTTCACTTCTGATGGTGGTAATCAATCGATTATTTGGAATTTACATACGGGTGAAAAACAAGCCAAACTACGTAGTCTTTCTAGACAGCTTATTTTCTCTAGCGCACGATTTTCAGATGATGGACGCTATCTACTCACTGGAACGCCATCTAGTCGTATCGAAATATGGTCAGCAACTAATGGTAAAAAACTCGCCCGCTTTGAAGCTAAACCACAAAAAGATGCGCGCCCCCCAAGGGCTGTGGTGTATGATGCGGTTTTCAATCCACAATACAGCGTTATTTCTGGCACGTCTGCAGGAATCGCTCAAGCTTGGGAGTTCAATCCGTGATCATACAAAACGCAGCAGAACAACAGCTACAGCAACGTATTGATGATTTAGAGTGTAAGCTGGCTTTTCAAGAACAGACCATTGACGAACTCAATTCAGCTCTGACCCAACAACAACTCTTGATTAATAAAATGCAAGATCAAATGAAATATGTGGTCGGAAAAATGAAAAATATGGATACATCAAACTTAGCGGATCCAGCCAATGAAACGCCACCACCACACTATTAATAGTCTTGATGAACTCAACAATCACGGCTTATTCAAACGATGAAGAAGTAAACTATCACCATTCCAGTGACAACTAAGCATCCTCCTATACGTCGCAATTGATTATCCTCTTGCTGTGCAAGCTGCTGCATCATATTGCGCCATCCTTGAGGCGCAATCAGCGGACCAACCCCTTCAACAACAAGCAACAATCCTACTGCAATCCATAATGATGTGGTCATTTCTACCTCACTAAAAAAAAGAAAGGCTCCTGAGGAGCCTTTCTGAATAATATTCAAATAATCCGTTTGTTATCATCTCTATAATGGCATCAAACCATTTAGAATAGGCATCGTGCGATTATTTTGCTGATGAGCCTCTAGCACTATTCATGTATTGGAAGAAGTCACTCTTTGGATCCAAGACTAAGATATCACTTTTCTGGCTAAATGAGTTTTCATACGCTTGCAAAGAACGTAAGAAACTGAAGAACTCAGGATCTTTACTATAAGCGTCAGCGTAAACTTTAGCTGATGTCGCATCCGCTTGACCACGCGTTATCCGTGCAGTTCTATCGGCTTCAGCTAAAATCGTCGCCACTTCAAGATCCGCTTGAGCACGAATTACTTCTGCTCTCTCACGGCCTTGTGAACGGTGACGACGAGCAACCGCTTCACGTTCAGCACGCATACGACGATAAATCGATTCACTGATTTCATCCGGAAGGTTGATCTTCTTCATTCTGAAATCAACAACGTAAACACCCAAGTCTTTGCTCGCGTTTACTCGGGTCTCTTTCAGAACATTGGCCATGATCTGATCACGTTGCCCATCAACTTCTAAAGCTTGTCTTGCAGCTTCAGTGGTGACTATTTCATCATCAGCACTATCAGGAAGTACCGCTTCATTACGTGGACCAGAAACAATTTGCTTAATGTCTCGAGAACCGATCTCTGCCCTGAGAACGTCGGTAACACGACGTTCAAGTAACGCTTGTGCTGTGAAAATATTACCACCGCCAGTCGCTAAGTAAAATTGACCAAAATCTTCAATTCGCCACTTAACGTAGGTATCGATAATAACGTCTTTTTGCTCAGAAGTTACAAAACGGTCTGAACGTCCATCCATGGTTTGAATACGAGCATTCAGTGTGTGTACTCGATCAAAAATAGGCATTTTAAAATGCAAGCCTGGTTCATAGATTTTAGACATTTCATTGTCATCTTGAATCACTCGTCCAAAACGAATTACGATGCCTCGTTCTCCCTCTGGAACAACAAACATCGACATCAAGAGCAATGCTAAAAAGACCACAACGACCGGGATCATTAACTTACGCATGCTTAGTTTCTCCCTTGACGAGTGTTAATTGAACGAGGAACCGTGTTGCTACTTGGATCCTGACGCTGTGACTGTAGTCCAGCTTCATCTTGTGCTGATAAAGATCGAGTTTGGCGAGACGGTGCAGCACCTTCTTGACCTGCGAGCTTATCAATCGGCAAATAGAGCAAATTGCCACTCGATTCTGAATCGATCAAAATCTTCGAGCTATTGGTATACACTTGTTCCATGGTTTCAAGATACATACGATTACGAGTAACGTCTGGGGCCGCTTGATACTCAGGTAACAGTTTCTCAAATTGAGCCACCTGACCAAATGCTTCATTAATGATTCGCTCGCTGTAACCTAATGCTTCTCGTTTAACCCGTTCCGCACGACCTGTGGCTTGAGGTAAGATCTCATTCATGTACGCCTCAGCTTCACGAATGAAACGCTCTTCATCTTCTCGAGCAGCAATCGCGTCATCAAACGCATCTTTAACTTGCTCTGGCGGACGCGATGACTGGAAGTTAACACCAACCACTAATAAACCCATATCATAATCATCGATGATTTGGTTAAGTGTTTGTTGAGTGCTTTGACGAATTTGTTGACGACCCACGGTCAAGATACTATCCATCAAGGAGTCACCAATCACCGCACGCAACGCTGAATCGGTGGCTTGATGCAAACTATCATCAGGATTAACCACTCGATACAAATACTTGTATGGATCAACGATACGATATTGGACATCCATCGCCACGTTGACGACGTTTTCATCTTTGGTCAACATGATACCCGAGGCACTCAACGAGCGAATCGCTTGAATATTGACGGGCGTTACTTCATCAATAAAACGAGGACGCCAGTTCAAACCTGGATTAACCACACGGTCGTATTGACCTAGTCTTAAGACAACACCTCGTTCGGCTTCTCCAATTGTATAGAAGCCTGAGAAAAACCAAATGGCAACAGCAAGTACGGCAATAACGCCAAAACCCATTGCTCCACCACCGGCAAAAGAAGGACCATTGCCTCCTTTGCCAAACTTTCCGCCCAGCTTCTGACTAAGTTTATTAAACACTTCGTCTAAATCTGGCGGACCTTGATCACGACCACCTTTGTTACCGCGATTATTATTTCCCCAAGGGTCATTATCGCGGCCGTTGTTGCCGTTGTTATTTCCGGGCTCATTCCACGCCATTAGAAAGCTCCATCATTTGATATGACGTTATACTCTAGCAGTCCTTTAAGTGACGATAAAGTCACGTAAAACTGCCTCTTCTCTTTTCTCTAGTCTAGACCAATCCACTTGTTGCATACGAACTGATATTAGCAGATTGCCCTCAGGATCATACTCTTCCTTTTCAATGCAGTTCATTTGGAAGAAAGTGCTCCGAATTCGACCTTGGTGCTCAGGAGGAACACATAAACAATACTGGACAATTTTACTGGCAAGCCGCTCGGTCAGAGCCGTAAACAGCAAATCCATCCCCAGCCCATCCATCGCCGAGACCCAAACAGCCCTAGGAACACCTTCATCATCTCTTTCTATACGAGGATATTGGCCTTCTAGATTATCGATTTTGTTCATAACCAGTAAACTTGGCACTTCATGTGCATCAATTTCTAGTAGAACGTCATCCACAGCTTGGATATTCTCACGAAAGCGGTCGTCACTGGCATCCACAACATGTAACAAAATGTCAGCTTGCTGAGTTTCTTGTAACGTTGCTTTGAATGCCGCCACTAAATCGTGGGGTAAATGACGAATGAACCCTACCGTATCAGCCAAAATAGCAGGCCCTACATCCAGTAGTTCGATCTTCCGCAGTGTCGGGTCTAGCGTCGCGAAGAGTTGATCAGCAGCATATACTCCAGCGGAGGTAATTTGATTAAACAGTGTCGATTTACCGGCGTTGGTGTAACCAACCAGTGAAATCGTTGGGATTTCTGCACGGTTTCTCGCTCGGCGCCCTTGTTCACGCTGTTTTGCCACTTTCTCTAAACGGCGTAAGATCGCTTTAATTCGCTCACGCAATAAACGTCGGTCAGTTTCTAACTGAGTTTCTCCTGGTCCACGCAAGCCAATCCCACCTTTTTGTCTTTCTAAGTGGGTCCAACCCCGAACTAAACGGGTCGAAATATGACGCAATTGAGCTAATTCAACTTGCAACTTACCTTCGTGAGTACGGGCTCGCTGAGCAAAGATATCCAGAATAAGACCCGTTCTATCAATCACTCGACATTGGCAAAGTTGTTCTAAGTTTCGCTCTTGGGCAGGAGAAAGGGAATGGTTAAAAATAACCACATCAGCTTCCGTTGATTGCACAGCTTGCGCAATCTCTTGAGCTTTACCCTCTCCAACGAAATATTTAGGGTGAGGAGATTGGCGACTACCAGTCACTACCTGCAGAGTTGATACTCCAGCAGAAGAGACCAACATTTCGCATTCTTTGAGATCTTCCCACTCACCCTTTTGCGTAAAGTTGATATGAACAAGTACCGCTCGCTCACCGGCTTCATAACGGTCAAACAAGCGTTCAACTCCTTAATGAATAATAATATGACGTCAAGTAATTAATCGTCTGATTTCTCTGTCGCACGCTCACCTGCAGGTCGGTCACCAGTATGGTGGCTAACTGGACGC
Source organism: Vibrio sp. 11986-1-5 (assembly GCF_963878025.1). Taxonomy (NCBI): domain Bacteria; kingdom Pseudomonadati; phylum Pseudomonadota; class Gammaproteobacteria; order Vibrionales; family Vibrionaceae; genus Vibrio; species Vibrio sp. 11986-1-5. The sequence continues at coordinate 34,606 of NZ_CAWNVW010000007.1, read as the reverse complement.
GCAGGTACAACGGTAGAAATAGCATGCTTATAAACCATCTGATTTACGGTGTTTTTTAACAAGATCACGAATTGATCAAATGATTCAATCTGACCTTGTAGTTTAATGCCGTTTACCAAATAGATAGAAACAGGAATACGCTCGCGGCGTAGTGCATTTAAGAATGGGTCTTGTAGAGATTGCCCCTTAGCCATTTTATTTTCCTTATTTGTATTTTGTTGTAGTTATTTAGCTAGTGGTGCACATAAGTTGGTGCGGCCTTTACATCTGAGCTAAACGATAAAAACACCCTATATCACTGAGCAATCAACACAATATTGATCGATAAGTGACGGATCCTTTACAGGGTACATCACGCAAAAGCGATCACATTATACACAGCTAACTCAATCAGATGCTATGGCATTTGCAAGAGTTTCTACTGCAAGTTCAATGTTCTCACTATCCAACCAAGTTAACTCATCCCAGCTGCGTAACCAGGTGAGCTGACGCTTGGCTAATTGACGGGTGGCACAAATACCACGATAAATAGCCTCATCAAGTGTGCTATTTCCATCAAAGTAATCCCACATCTGTCGATAACCAACGCAACGTATTGAAGGCAGATCAGCGTGAAGATCATTACGATCATAGAGCGCTTTAACTTCTTCTTCAAAACCTGATTTGACCATCATCTCGAAGCGGAGTTCAATTCGACGGTGGAGTTCTGCCCTATCCATGGGCGCGATGGCGAACTGTTTAACTCGAAAAGGGATTGATTCTCCTTTCGTTTGTGTCAGTTCAGTAAGAGTTTTACCTGAAATTTGATAAACTTCCAATGCTCTCGACAATCTTTGTGGATCATTTGGGTGAATTCTTGCCGCTGAAATTGGATCAATTTGTTGCAGTTGAGCATGCAGAGCCGCCCAGCCTTGCTCTTGAGCTTGCAACTCAATTTGCTGGCGAATAACCGGATTGGCGGCAGGTAAAGGTGATAAGCCCTCCAATAAGGCTTTGTAATAAAGCATGGTTCCACCAACCAGTAACGGAATTTTCCCTTCACTGGCGATTTCCTGCATTTCTCGTAACGCATCTTGGCGAAAATCAGCGGCTGAATAAGCTTCACTAGGGTCTAAAATATCAATGAGACGATGAGGAGCCAAAGCCAATTCTTCGGTATTAGGCTTTGCTGTACCGATATCCATTCCTTTGTAGATCAAGGCCGAATCAACACTGATAATCTCGACAGGATACTTCTGACGTAAACGAATGGCTAACTCGGTTTTACCGGAGGCAGTTGGGCCCATTAAAAATAAAGCTAATGGTAGTGGTTTGATCATTAATTTAATGCTGCAATGGTTGCCGAAAAATCGACGGGTTGAATAAAATGGCCATCATGTAATGGTAATTTTCCTTGCCATAATTGCTCAAGTTCAGCAATTAATTGAATAGCTTCTGACAAAGTGTAGTCGCTTTTTTCTATCAAGACACGCTGACTAAGCCAAGTCACGATATTGTCGACACTTAACGTCAACAATCCTGAAGCGTCGTGTAACACAAGGTAAGATAACAGATCCGGAATCAAAAGCTGTAGATTTTGCTGTCTTAATGGTTGGGGAACCCCCATCACCATCACCGTCTGATTAGAGCGTGTCTCCAGATGAATCCCTAAACGTTCAAGTAACTCACGGTGCAACTCGACATTACGAATCTCTTCGTTAGAGGTTTTTATACTCAAAGGTACTAATAGCGGCTGACTCTTTAATGGCCCTTCTTGACTATTTAATTGCCCACGAACTCTCCATTCGTACGCTTTCATTAGCGCCACTAGTACACATCCTTGATCGGTCGTCATCAGCAGATATTGTCCCTCAACGACAGCGACTGCCTTACCTAATTTAGTCATCGCCACTGACAGCGTTGACGATTTTTCAGTAGTTGATGAATGGTTTTCTATCGAAACTGGTGTTTCCTTAACTCGCATTAACTGCTGATAAGCTTGGCTTTGCTCACTCATGATAGGTGAAGATAAACGAGGCTGAGCCGTTGTCGGACGGTTCCACGAGAGAGAAGCTTTTGCTTCTTGAATGACCGATTGTGATGAATGATCTGTCGTTGAGTACGGACGAGAATAGGCTTGCGTGTTACTCGTAGTACGAGCTAGTTGGTCTGGCTTCGCTAACGGCTCATTCAACATGCGGGTCGATACTGGAGCAGAAAAAGCGGCTTGGTTAAGCTCGGGAGTTTCAATAATTTGGCTATCGGCAAGAGCACCGCTTAGTGCTTGATAAATAAAATCATGCACTAAACGGGCTTGATGAAAACGAACTTCATGTTTCGCAGGGTGTACATTGACATCAACCAAATGGGGATCAAGTTCAATAAACAGCACATAAGTTGCAAATTGATCTGGTTTTAAACTGCTCTCATAACTTTGTCGAATCGCATGATTGATCAGCTTGTCACGCATCATACGTCCGTTGACATAACAATATTGTAGATCACTTTGCTGACGAGCGCCTTGCGGTGTCGTGATCCAACCATGCAATCTTAACCCTTGATGAGCTAGCTCTATTTTCAGCATATGCTTAACAAAAGACGCACCACATACCGCAGTCAGACGATTTTCTTCTTGCCGTTCACTACTCGCTGCACGGTACTGACGGATAATTTTTCCATTATGGCGCAGCGTCAAACTGACATCAAAACGGCTCAAAGCAATACGTTTTAAGAGTTCATCAATATGGGTAAACTCTGTTTTTTCTGTACGTAAAAATTTGCGTCTTGCCGGTGTATTGAAAAACAGATCTAAGACTTCAACTGTGGTCCCTACTGGATGAGCACTAGGCTGCAGTTTGACAGCCATATCGCGCCCTTCACTGTACGCCGACCATGCTTCTTCTTGAGTCGCCGGACGAGAAGTGATGGTTAAGCGAGAAACCGAGCTAATACTGGCTAGCGCCTCTCCACGAAATCCTAAACTGAGGATCGCTTCAAGATCGTCCAGTGTCTGTATTTTTGATGTCGCATGACGACTTAAGGCTAAGCCAAGCTCATCTTTATCAATTCCTGATCCATTATCACGAACTCGAATTAACTTAGCGCCACCTTTTTCAATATCAATGTCAATGCGGGTAGCCCCTGAATCCAAGCTATTTTCTACCAGCTCTTTCACTACTGAAGCGGGTCTTTCAACCACCTCCCCCGCAGCAATTTGGTTAGCCAAACGGGCGGGTAGAATACGAATCGTCATAACCTGCCTATCTTATCGGTTGGGAATAATCAGCACTTGGCCTACCGCCAATTGATCTGAGCGCAATTGATTAGCCTCACGAATACTTTGTACCGTCACATTGTACTGATTGGCGATTCGACCAAGAAACTCACCGCTCTGCACCGTGTGTTTACGCAAAGGCTTATCTTTCAAGCTCACGGTAATGTTAAGCTTTTGACCAACAAATAACGTGTCAGACTTAAGGTTATTTTCTCTGCGTATCGCATCGATAGAGACTTTATAATTTGCCGCTAAACGGCCTAAAAACTCTCCCGATTTAACCACATGGGTAATGGTTTCAGTTTCCACGGGATTATTGACTACAGGCACAGGAATCGGCCCCCGCTCTCCGCCCGGAATCGTTAACCGCTGACCCACCGTTAAGCGAGAATCTTTTAATTTATTTGCTTGCATGATCCCAGAAACGGTTGCTCCATATTTTTGGGCAATCACGGACAACGACTCACCTCGTTGTACCTGATGTTGCTGAGTTTTACCTCGGTTAGCAAATAGGGTGCCCTCTGGAGGATTTTCCTCAAAGTATTGTACCAACGCCTTACCCATTGCTCGAGCGAGCTTATCTTGATGACTACGTTGGAAAATCAATCGCTCTTCGATAGGGTTTGAAATAAAACCAATCTCCACTAATACCGAGGGAATATCAGGCGATTTCAATACCGCCAAACTGGCATTTACCGGTTCGGCTTTATGTAAGTGGGCAACTTTACCTAGCTCTTGTAAAAGATTGGTCGCCACTTTATGACCTTCTTTTTGCGAATGGCTAAACTGCAAGTCCAAGAGCGTTTGACTGACATTGCGGTCGTTATTCGTCCGCGCCAAAACTTCACCAGCACCTCCGAGTAACTCCGATTGCTGCTCATGATTTTCAACCCAACGCGCAATTTCAGTATTGGCTCGCCGAGTATTAAGCACAAAGACCGAGGCCCCTCTTGGCTGTGGAGTATGAAAAGCGTCGGCATGGACCGAAACCAATAGATGAGCGCGATTACGACGGGCAATTTCAGTCCGATTATTCAAGCTTACATAATAGTCACCCGTTCGTGTCAACACTGCTTTCATACCCGGAACCGCATTAATTTGATCTGCCAATTTTTTAGACACACTCAATGTAGCATCTTTTTCAAATTTACGAGTTGGACCAATAGAGCCTGGGTCTTCACCACCATGGCCTGCGTCAATAGCAACAATAATATCTGCAGTACCGACTAACTGAGACGCATCGCGGCTCACAACACTTGGCGAACGAGCGGGCGGACTTGAGGTCGCTGCTGCAGGTGCCTGTGAATGAGGCAAATCAATGACTAAACGATGGCCATATTGCCCACCTGGCGTTGGAGGTAATTTAAAAATGTTGGGCGTCGATTTATTCGCTAATTCAAGCACTAAACGAAAGGTAGTTTGTTCTGGAGGAGAGCTAGCACGAATCCGTTTCAATATAGCACTATCAGAGACTGTAACGGGTAAAGCCGCGCTTAATGAAGTCCGCTTTAAATCAACGACCAAACGTTCTGGGCTACTTAATGTAAAATAACTAAAGTCAGCTTCAGACTTTAAATCGATCACTACGCGAGTAGCATCAGGTGAAGGCCAAACTCTGACCCCTTCTAATACATTAGCCTGAACGCTACTCATACAGAATAATAATGCGACCAATAGCCACCAATAACGCAAAAAACGACCGTAATTAATGCTCAAAATAACTCCAACTGACTCAATAAGGTGCATCCATACTCGCTATTTGCGCTCACACTCGCCTGACGTTGCTCACCCTCGTAGCGAAGCGATATCGTTAAATCTGGTGTTGGCAATAAACCTTGACCTTTTTCAGGCCACTCCACCAAGCAAATAGCATCCTCGGTAAAATAATCACGAATTCCCATAAATTCGAGTTCTTCAGGATCCGCCAATCGATAAAGATCAAAATGATAAACCTGCCAATCCGCTAACTGATATGGCTCAACTAACGTATAAGTCGGGCTTTTCACATTTCCTTCATGGCCTAACGCCCGAATGAAACCGCGACTTAAGGTGGTTTTTCCTGCGCCTAAATCACCGTAAAGATAAATTGTCGTCTGCTGGGTACATAATTGAGCTAAGCGCATTCCTAGCATTACCGTCTGTTGTTCATCTTTTAAAGTAAAGGTTTTTATGCTCATGAATCGGATCTCTAAAGCGTCTAGCTAGCACTATATAAAAATAAAAAGAGAACGAATAGTAAACTGGGTTAGTTTTAAGAGACAAGCTCTGTTCTGTAAGTAAACAGAAAAATCTTTATATCAAATCGAATATCATTATCGCTAGCCACTCACTGGCTGGATCAATAGGACGAGATCCGTTAAGATCCGCCGCCCAATAACGATGACCAATACTGATAATGGATCTCCATTCACTAGCCGAACAAATCAAACAATGGGCGAAAGAACTCGGCTTTGATAAAGCAGGGATCTGCGACGTCGATTTAAGTCAACATGAAGCCGCCTTACAAGCATGGTTAGATGCCGGATATCATGGTGAGATGGAGTGGATGGCTCGCCATGGCATGTTACGTGCCCGTCCAGCAGAACTATTACCCGGCACACTTAGAGTGATCAGTGTCCGTATCAACTACCTTCCACCACAAGCGCAATTTGCTGCAAATTTATCGGATCCGACCCAAGCTTATATCAGTCGCTATGCACTTGGACGTGATTATCATAAATTGGTTCGTAATCAACTTAAAAAATTAGCCGATAAAATCGAGCAAGAAATCGGCCAATTGGGTTATCGCCCCTTTGTTGATTCAGCACCTATTTTAGAAAGACCTCTGGCACAAAAAGCGGGGCTAGGCTGGACGGGAAAACATTCTTTAATTCTCGATAAAGAGGCAGGGTCATGGTTCTTTTTAGGGGAATTGCTTGTTGATATTCCTCTGCCAGTCGATACACCTTCAGCGAATCAATGTGGACAGTGTCGCGCATGTATAACCTCATGCCCAACTGGCGCTATCGTGGCAGAAGGAGTCGTCGATGCTCGACGCTGTATTTCTTATTTAACCATTGAATATTCTGGCGTGATCCCTGAAGAATTTCGAACAGCAATAGGTAATCGTATCTATGGCTGTGACGACTGCCAACTCGTCTGCCCTTGGAATCGTTTTGCTGATCTCACCCAAGAAGAGGACTTCCATCGACGAGCAGTGTTAAATAATGCCGATCTTGTTACTTTGTTTTCATGGGATGAGAAAACCTTTTTACACCATATGCAAGGTTCTGCCATTCGTCGTATTGGTCACCAACAATGGCAACGTAACTTAATTATTGCGATGGGTAATGCACCTTACTCACAAAGGATCATCGATACTTTGGAGCAAAAAATAGGGGAAAGTGAGCTGTTAGATGAACATATCGCATGGGCATTAACGCAGCAGCGGGAGCAGTTAGCCAGCGTTACTAATAAACAGCAAAGGTTGATTCGAATTATTGAAAAAGGCTTACCGAGAGATGCGTGAGCATGAAATGGCACAACCCTATTGATGTACATTCTTTGACGCACTTCGCAAATTCTTAGGTGTGGAAAAAATATTAAATAAGACAGCGTTTGCTAAACTTCAAAAAAGTTAATCACATTAGCAGAAAATGACAAGGATCAATGAAAATACAGTTAATGATCGTTCACAACGTTCTAAATGGACAGGGAGAGCACAATAATTACAATTAAAATCATCAACTTAACAGAGAACACTTAGCTATAATACGCCTAACCAATAGCCAAAAGATCGTTTTTATAACTCCCTGAGCTCAAGCTAAAAACACGTTACACACCAAGTTATCCACAAAATAAAAATGTGGATAAGTCTGTGTACAGATAAAACAAGGCCTGCCTACAGCAGCGGTAGACTCTACTTTCGGTCATATTTCTAATGCGATTTCTGGCCAACATTTTCTTGGCAGAAAATAAGACGATTATCTTGATGGGTTATGCTTCACAGCATGATAAAGAGCGTTGAGATATTGTCAATTTTTAAGAATAGACAGAAAAAACCACGCCATGGCGCAGTTTTTTGTTTTTAAATTGGTTGCGGGGGCCGGATTTGAACCGACGACCTTCGGGTTATGAGCCCGACGAGCTACCAGGCTGCTCCACCCCGCGTCCGTATTGCTCATCGTTAAGCACGATGTAAGCTTTGAAACTGAGTGACTGCCGCCTGTCACTGCTAAACGCAATGAAAGCTTGAATCTGAATCGACACACGAGGTTCACTCTCTTTAAACAAAAAAGAGTGACCTCAACCTTAGCAAGGTTGCGCTCTATCAACTGAGCGAATGTCGCATCTCATTGCTAAGCGCAACGAAAGCTTGAAATTGGAGCGACACACGAGGTTCGAACTCGTGACCTCAACCTTGGCAAGGTTGCGCTCTACCAACTGAGCTAGTGTCGCATGTCATCGTTAAGCACGATAAAAGCTATTTATTTGGTTGCGGGGGCCGGATTTGAACCGACGACCTTCGGGTTATGAGCCCGACGAGCTACCAGGCTGCTCCACCCCGCGTCCGTATTGCTCATCGTTAAGCACGATGCAAGCTTTGAAACTGGAGCGACACACGAGGTTCACTTTCTTTAAACAAAAAGGCGTGACCTCAACCTTGGCAAGGTTGCGCTCTATCAACTGAGCGAGTATCGCATCTCATTGCTAAGCGCAATGAAAGCTTGAAACTGGAGCGACACACGAGGTTCGAACTCGTGACCTCAACCTTGGCAAGGTTGCGCTCTACCAACTGAGCTAGTGTCGCATGTCATCGTTAAGCACGATAAAAGCTATTTATTTGGTTGCGGGGGCCGGATTTGAACCGACGACCTTCGGGTTATGAGCCCGACGAGCTACCAGGCTGCTCCACCCCGCGTCCGTATTGCTCATCGTTAAGCACGATGTAGGCTTGAAACTGGAGCGACACACGAGGTTCGAACTCGTGACCTCAACCTTGGCAAGGTTGCGCTCTACCAACTGAGCTAGTGTCGCATGTCATCGTTAAGCACGATAAAGGCTATTTATTTGGTTGCGGGGGCCGGATTTGAACCGACGACCTTCGGGTTATGAGCCCGACGAGCTACCAGGCTGCTCCACCCCGCGTCCGTATTGCTCATCGTTAAGCACGATGTCAGCTTTGTAACTTTACCGTTTTATCGCTATCAGCAATAAAAACTAATCTGGAGCGACACACGAGGTTCGAACTCGTGACCTCAACCTTGGCAAGGTTGCGCTCTACCAACTGAGCTAGTGTCGCATCAACAACGTTTTGCGCTGTTCAGGGCTGCGAATTATAAGTGCATTTTTTTGTGATGCAAGTAGTTAAAGTAAAAAAAATCATATTTCTTTTCGTATGGCGATAAAAAAAACCACTTAATCAAAAAACACACAAATCTAGATTAAACTGCAGCCACTCGATTTAGGGAGATAAGGCAACCATAGCTTCATTCTTCCTTCGACAGCGACGATTTTCAGATTTTAAAAACGTGAGATCGATAAAATTTCAGTTCTGCGATGGATTCGCGAATATCGTCTAAGGCAAGATGAGTTCCTTGTTTACTGAATCCGGCAGCAATGTCTGGCTGCCAACGGCGAGTAAGTTCTTTAATCGTACTCACATCAATACAACGATAATGGAAATACACTTCTAGATCTGGCATATGTCGATAAAGAAAACGTCGGTCCTGACCAACACTATTACCACAAATCGGTGAGGCACCAGAAGGCACCCAGTGTTTTAGGAAATCAATCGTCTGTTCTATTGCTTGAGCTTCATTGATTGCACTATGACGAACCCGTTCGACCAAACCGCTATTAGTGTGCGTACGAGTGCACCACTCATCCATTTTCTGTAACTCAGTATCCGATTGATGAATAGCTAATACAGGGCCTTCTGCCAATATATTGAGTTGACTATCGGTAACAATAGTTGCAATTTCGATGATCTTATGGACATCAGGGTCTAACCCGGTCATCTCCAGATCAATCCAAATCAAGTTTTGATCACTAAAAGACATATAATTAAGTGCCTATAGGGGTTTGCCAATAAAAAAGGTACTATAACCTAAATTCCCCTCACCAAGATACCGCTGTGCAGCGCGCAGTGATAAATTGAGTGGGGCACCGTACTAAGTTAAAAAACTTAAAGTGAAAAACTGTGACAAAGAAAAAAAAACTCACTAAAGGTCAAGTGCGCCGAGTTAGAAATAATCAGCACCGCAAGTTAAAACAAGAAGAGTCCGTACAATGGGATGAATCGATGCTGGAAAATGCTAAGTCTGGTCTAGTGATCACACGATTTGGTCAACATGCGGATATTGAAGATCCCGACACCAAGATCATTCATCGATGTAATTTACGTCGAGGGATCGAGAGTTTAGTGTGCGGAGATCAGGTAATTTGGCGCCCCGGCGTAGAAACGCTAGCTGGAATTTCAGGCGTAGTCGAAGCCGTAGAACCTCGCAGTTCGGTTCTGACTCGCCCAGATTATTATGACGGCCTAAAACCCGTCGCCGCTAATGTTGAACAAATGATCATTGTCTCTTCTGTCTTACCTGAGTTATCGCTAAATATCATTGATCGTTATTTGATTGCTGCAGAAACTCTATCGATAGCTCCGGTCATCGTTCTCAATAAAGTTGATTTGCTCAGTGAGGCGCAGCGGACAGATTATCAACAACAACTGGCGGCTTACCAAGATATTGGCTATGACGTTATTTTTGTCAGTAAAGAAAGTGGCGAAAATATAGCATTATTGGAGAGCAAATTAAGTCATAAAATTAATATTTTTGTCGGTCAATCCGGTGTAGGTAAATCAAGCTTAGTCAATGCCTTGATGCCTCAACTCGGTATTATTGCCGAAGAAGGTAAAATCTCTGAGAACTCAGGGCTTGGACAGCATACGACTACCGCAGCTCGCTTATATCACATCCCATCGGGTGGTGATTTGATTGACTCTCCGGGTATTCGTGAGTTTGGTTTATGGCACTTAGCCGCAGAGGAAGTGACCAAAGCCTATATAGAATTTCGTCCCTATTTAGGTGGATGTAAATTTCGTGACTGTAAACATGGGGATGACCCAGGTTGTTTGCTAAGAGAAGCCGTCGAAAACGGTAAAATCAGTGCACAACGCTTTGATAACTATCACCGTATTATTGAGAGCATGTCGGAAAATAAAGCCAATCGACAGTATTCTCGTAATAAAAAAGCCGACCAACAATAGAATGTCAACGAGTGAACAGAGTCTGATGACACGCTGATCATTTTTCAGTACCATTTCGCGCCAAAACAAAGATGATAGATTGGAAATAACATACGATGGATAAATTTAAAGTTAGGCTGCAATATTGGCTGCCACAACATGCTTTAACCCGTTTAGTCGGTAAACTCGCGTCAGCGAAGGCAGGCAGTCTAACCACCGCCATCATTCGCTGGTTTATTAAACAATATAATGTCAACATGAGTGAAGCGTTACATTCCGATCCGAAGCACTTTGCGACATTTAATGAATTTTTTGTCCGTGAGTTAAAACCAGGCCTGCGCCCGGTAGTAGAAGACGAAACGACATTAGTTCACCCAGCAGATGCCTGCGTTAGTCAATTTGGTCCAATAACTGACGGACAATTAATTCAAGCAAAAGGTCATCATTACTCCGCTCAAACTCTACTTGGCGGTGATGCTAAACTGGCTGAAGAGTTTCGTGATGGTGAGTTTGCCACTCTCTACCTATCACCACGAGATTACCATCGAGTACATATGCCATGTGACGGTACATTGAGACAAATGATCTACGTGCCCGGCGATCTGTTTTCTGTTAATCCGCTAACAGCAGAAAATGTCCCCAATTTGTTTGCCCGTAACGAACGCGTTGTCTGTATTTTTGATACCGAATTTGGCCCACTGGCTCAAGTACTGGTCGGTGCAACCATTGTTGGCAGTATCGAGATGGTATGGGCAGGAACCATGACTCCGCCGCGCGGTAATACGGTGTATCGTTGGGATTACCCAGCCGAAGGTGTTAATGCTATCCATTTGAAAAAAGGCCAAGAAATGGGTCGATTTAAGTTAGGATCAACCGTTATTAATTTATTTGCGAAACAACAGATTCGCTTCGATAGTAGCATGCAATTAAATACGCCAACGTTACTCGGATCTGCCTACGCCCATAAAGCCTAATCAAGTCCCGTCCCCTTTCCCAAACGCTTTACAATAAGTCTGATCTCCATTCTTGCACAATAAGAGTGGAGCTTATGCTGACGGTGAGCTTGATCTTTCTACTGACGAACTGTGTCTAAGCTAACAATTTTTCACTCGCCATTACGATCTTTTCATAGCAATGCTTTACCCTAGATAACATTCGGATATTTTTGCAAAGGACGCTCTTATGTCAACGTTATCGACCGGGTTACTGACTCGGCTAGCGATCTGTTTTTTTATTCCTGTCGGCGTACTCTTACTCCCCATCGACATCATTCCTATTGATGAATTAACGCTCGTTCAGCATCGCTTATTGGCCATTTTTTTACTTGCCGCCCTACTCTGGGTTTTAGAACCGGTCCCTGTTTTTGCTACTTCGATTCTGATCATTGCTCTATTATTAATTATGATTTCAGACAAAGGGTTACATTGGTTCCGCTCTCCGATTGAACAACATGAAGTGGGACATTTAATTCCTTACACCGACATTCTTGGCGCCTTTTCTTCACCGATCATCATTCTGTTTATGGGTGGATTCGCCTTAGCGATCGCAGCGTCGAAATACCAACTGGATAACAACTTAGCACGTGTATTACTACGTCCTTTTGGTCATCAGCCCAAATTTATTATGCTTGGACTGATGCTCATCACCTCGGTATTCTCAATGTTTATGTCGAACACGGCGACGACAGTGATGATGTTAGCTCTGCTTGGTCCCATTGTCGCCTCAGCTCCAAAAGGTGAGCTGGGCATTAAAGCCTTAGTGTTATCCATTCCCATAGCTGCTAATACTGGGGGGATAGCAACACCAATAGGAACGCCTCCGAATGCGATAGCGCTACAATATTTAACGGGAGAAAATAGCATTGATTTTCTTTCTTGGATGATGATGGGCTTACCCTTTGTCATTGTTCAATTAACGATTGCTTGGTTTTTATTGCAATATCTATTTCCCTCATCTCAGCAACAAATGACGTTAAAATTACAGGGAACCTTCCAACGATCTTGGCGAGCCATCGTTGTGTATATCACTTTTGCCACAACGATTTTATTGTGGATGAGTACCACTCTACATGGCATGAATACTTATGTTGTCTCAATTATTCCACTGGCCGTATTTACGCTAACAGGGATCATGGGCAAAGAAGAGCTTAAACAAATAAACTGGGATGTCCTTTGGTTAGTTGCAGGCGGCATTGCGATCGGTATTGGACTAGAGCATACCGGCCTTGCGGTTGCTTTGGCTCATGCCATTGATTATGAAAGCTTATCTCCTATGTTTATCGTCATTTCACTTTCAGTGGTCTGCTGGTTGATGGCAAACTTCATGTCTAATACAGCAACAGCGAACTTGTTAATGCCAATTGCAGCAGCCATTGGTGTGTCTATGTCTAGTTTAACTGAAGTAGGCGGTCTACAAGGGTTATTAGTGGTCGTCGCGTTCTCGGCATCCTTGGGCATGATTCTTCCAGTCTCGACGCCACCCAACTCATTGGCTTATTCAACAGGCCTGATTGAAAGTAAAGATATGGCCAAAACCGGATTAATTCTTGGATTGGTCGGATTATGTATTGTATACATCGCCACTTGGGCATTAAATTGATGCAATGGGAGCGTAACGTCAACCGATGGCAGTAGTAAAACAACGAAGGTAACCAATGTTGATCCATAGACAACATTCTTCTTATTGATAGGGAGAATCATTGATCTTAACCTACTGCAAAGGGGAAAAAGTGTAGTAAAATTACGCTAGTTTTTTATTTCTCATTACCATGAATTTGACGAGGTTATAATTATGTCTGCTAAGAAGCCAATGGCTCTAGTGATCCTTGACGGTTGGGGCTACCGTGAAGATAACGCCAGCAATGCGATCAACAATGCGCACACACCTGTACTTGATGGATTAATGGCAAATAATCCTCATACGCTTATTTCTGCCTCAGGCATGGATGTTGGCTTACCTGATGGTCAAATGGGAAACTCTGAGGTTGGTCATACCAATATCGGCGCTGGCCGTATCGTTTATCAAGACTTAACTCGAATCACAAAATCAATTACTGATGGAGAATTCCAACACAACGAAGCGATTGTCAATGCGATTGATAAAGCGGTTGCTGAAGGTAAAGCGGTTCATCTCATGGGATTGATGTCGCCAGGCGGTGTTCACTCTCACGAAGATCATATCTATGCCGCCGTGGAACTGGCAGCTGCTCGTGGTGCTGAAAAGATTTATCTCCACTGCTTCCTTGATGGACGCGATACTCCGCCACGCAGTGCAGAAGGTTCACTGGCACGCTTCCAAGACCTCTTTAGCAAGCTCGGTAAAGGACGTATCGCTTCTCTGATTGGTCGTTATTATGCTATGGACCGTGATAATAACTGGGATCGCGTTGAGAAGGCTTACGATCTGCTTACTCAAGCAAAAGCAGAGTTCACTTACGACTCTGCCGTCGCTGGTCTTACCGCTGCTTACGCACGTGAAGAAAACGATGAGTTCGTAAAAGCAACAGAAATCCGCAGTGCAGATCAAGAATCAGCAGCCATGCAAGACGGTGATGCGGTACTATTTTTGAACTATCGTGCTGACCGTGCTCGTGAAATTACTCGTACCTTTGTCGCCGATTTTGATGGCTTCACTCGTCAAGTATTCCCTAAAGTCAACTTCGTAATGCTAACGCAATACGCGGCAGACATTCCACTAGCAACAGCTTTTCCACCAGCGTCACTGGATAATACCTATGGCGAATGGCTATCTAAAGCCGGTAAAACCCAACTGCGCATTTCCGAAACTGAGAAATACGCCCACGTGACTTTCTTCTTTAACGGTGGCGCAGAAAACGAGTTTCCTGGTGAAGAGCGCCAGCTAGTCGCCTCTCCAAAAGTCGCGACTTACGATCTGCAGCCAGAAATGAGCTCTAAAGAACTCACTGATAAACTGGTTGCGGCAATCAAATCCGGTAAATACGATGCGATCGTTTGTAACTATCCAAATGGTGATATGGTCGGTCATACTGGTGTTTATGAAGCGGCGGTTAAAGCTTGTGAAGCGGTCGATGAATGTATTGGCCGAGTAGTTGAAGCAATTAAAGAAGTCGATGGTCAGTTGCTCATTACCGCAGACCACGGTAACGCTGAAATGATGATTAACCCAGAAACTGGTGGCGTACATACCGCACATACCAGCTTACCCGTCCCACTGATTTATGTCGGTAATAAGTCAATTACTCTTAAAGAGGGGGGTAAACTGTCGGATCTCGCACCAACCATGTTGGCGCTAACTGACATGGAAATTCCTGCTGATATGTCAGGTAAAGTGCTTTATTCATAACGCTTATTCCTAATATACAATTTTTAACGCATTGATCCCCTTAAATTCACCATTTAAGGGGATTTTTTATCGATGACTTTTACCTAACAATTTCTTACTTAGCATCACTATCATCGTGAGTTGTCGCCAACGATGAATAGCTTTAGACTCAAACTACCGCTTCTCTCATCCATGATCTATTTATGACCTTTTCTGAGCTTAACTTGGATTCTTCTCTACTTGGTGCCCTACCCGCTGAGTTACAGACTCCGACCACAATCCAACAGTTGGCGATTCCTGTTATTTTGTCTGGTCGTGATCTGCTCGCTCTCGCTCAAACGGGCAGCGGTAAAACCTTCGCTTATGGCTTACCGTTATTACAGAAAACACTCCCAACAACAGCCTACATTCAAACGTTGATCATCGTCCCTATTCGTGAACTGGCAAGCCAAGTCAGTCAACAACTTAGCTTGGTGGCAACACCGATGAACATTGATGTCTGCGCACTTTGTGGAGGTGTAGATCAACAATCACAACAAGAACGATTAATACAAAACCCCCAGATCATCGTTGCTACGCCAGGACGATTATTGGATCTTATTGAGCAACAGATCATCAACCTATCATCGCTACAACATCTGGTACTGGATGAGGCCGATCGACTATTAGAGATGGGATTTTGGCCCGATGTACAGCGGATCATTAACCATTTACCGACTCAAAAACAGACTCTGCTATTCTCTGCTACCTTATTGCCAGACCTTGAAGAGAAAGCTCTGCAACCATTAAAAGAGCCAATAAAAATCAGTGCTAGCCCACCTAATCAAACGGTGCCCGAGATTGATGAGCAACTGTACTTAGTCAATAAAGGCAGTAAGGCTCAAGTCTTGATTGGGTTACTCAAACAACATCATTGGCCTCAAGCCTTGGTCTTTATTGGCGCTCGAGATAATGCAGAGGCACTAGCTAAAAAGCTGCTTAAAGCGGGGATTCGTGTTGCTGCACTCCATGGCAATAAAGTTCAAACGGAACGTGAACAAATCTTAGCTCAATTTAAACAACAGAAAATTGAGGTATTAATCGCAACCGATGTCTTGGCAAGAGGCATTCATATTGAGAAGCTTCCTGTCGTTATCAATTTTGATTTACCGCCAAGTCCGGCAGTGTATATTCATCGTGTTGGACGAACCGCACGGGCAGGTAAAGCCGGCCTTGCGATATCTTTAGTCTGCCATAATGAAAGTGTCACTCTCGATGCGATTCGCCAGCTCACTCAACGTCCCCTTGTGTTGCAGACGTTGGCCGATTTTCCCGTTACTGATCAACCCGCTACTGCTGCGCCAAAACGTCAACCACGAGATAAGCAAGCCAATCGACGGAGTGCTCAAAAACGCAGTGTGAAACAGTTTCAATCAAAATCATCGCGCTAAACCGGCGTTTGTTAACAACAAATGAGCAGTATGACAAAAAACCGCACAAAGTTTACATTATGCTGCTCGCCTGATAGGTGACTTTGAGTATACTGAGCATTCAACAATTTTAATGGTAATGATTGCTCAAACATGACGTTGTCTATTTTAAATCTTGCTGTACGATTATTCTCGATATACTTAGCGATCACCATTTCATCGGGTGCGGCTCACGCCGCTTCGCCACAAGAGCTGTCTGGTGTCAAAAACGAAATCTCTCGTCAACAGCAATCACTGAGTCAACGACAAAAAGAGCTGGATCAATTACAGCGTTCGCTCAGACAGCAAGAGCTGTCTATTTCTCAGCTAGAAAATCAAATTAAAAATACCCAGCGCGATTTAGTGACCGCTAATGACAATCTCGCCAACATTCAAAAAAACCGACTTGAATTAGAACAGCAGCGCCAGCAACAGACCGAAAAGCTCACCCAACTGTTACAGACTTACTATGTGACTCAACGAGCACTGGCCAGCGGCGATCTCCTCAAAAGTGGCGTCGAGCAAGACAGAATTAGTCAGTATTATCAACATTTGGCCAAAGCGCGTACGGAAACCTTACGCAGTTTACAAACGACTCATCAAGCGCTCAACGAAAGTGAAAGACAACTGCAACGCGAGCGCGATCAAATTGCCGTCTTATTACAGCAGCAAACGGATAAACGCGATAAGTTAGCCAGTACTCAAGCAGAACGACGTAAGACTGTCAATACCATTCAGCAAAGTATCTCGGGTGATCAAGTTTATCTTGCCGAACTGCAACGTAATGAAACTCGCTTAAAAGCAGAAATCGCCAAAGCAGCGAAACGTAATGCGGTACCGATGGATGGGCTGACTCAACAACGGGGGAAGCTACCTTGGCCGCTGCAAGGTAACGTGTTACATCAGTTTGGAGAGAAACAAACCGGTCAAGTCGATTGGAAAGGCATGGTGATCAGCGCCAATTATGGCCAAGCTGTCAAAGCAGTCTATCCAGGAACCGTTGTGTTTGCTGAATATTTACGTGGTTATGGATTAGTAATTTTACTCGATCACGGTAAAGGTGATATGACCTTGTACGGTTATAACCAATCACTCATGAAAAAAGAGGGCGACAAGGTCGTCGCCGGGGACACACTGGCCTTAGCCGGTGATACAGGAGGACAATCTCGTCCCGCGTTGTACTTTGAAATTCGTCGTAATAGCCGGGCAGAAAACCCACGCCAATGGCTGACTCGCTAAACCAATCATGCGTGTCAACTATAATGAAGATCGATAATAAATATCAACCATCTCAATCAGTTGATTTAATTGCGACTTAGCTAGACGATTTATGCCTCCCGCCGCTTCTCGCCCACCACCAGTAACAAACTGAGCACAAATAGCGCCTGCGCCTTGTTTATTCGCTAAAGGAGCACGCAACGACACAGTATAGCTTTCACTGTCGGCTTCAGTGAGCACCAAGTGGGCGTGATTCGGTTGCTGATTAGCCAGTAGATTTCCTAATACTCCACTGACGCGATGTGAGGCCGGTTGATCGGGTAAAATAAACACTCGCAAAACCTGACTTTGATAATATGCCTTCAGATCTTGCGCCTGCGCTATATCTTGTTGATAGGCTTGCTTGAGGCGATAGTAGGGAGAAAGCTGATCGTCGATGAGCATAAAAGGGCAAGGATAATGCAATAAACTTCGCAGCAGTTCTGCGGGATGGAAATGCAGATCTTGTAACCTTTGCCCATAGCCATTGTAATTGAGTAAAGTTCCGATTGATTGCAACTGGTTAGTTTGAGACGTCGTTAGTCCAGCTTGTGACGCAAGCTGATTGGCGGTCGCGATCAAATTATCACCATAAGCAGCGGCAATCGCCCAATGATGAAAACGGCCCGCCAGTAATCGATCAATGATCAAGCCTGTACAAATATTGGCGTTTAAATCAATGTGAGTGGTTAAATTAGCGTGGTAAGGAACATCACCGGACTGATGATGATCCGCATAAAACACTCTTGCCCCTTCGTTGAGAAGGCGCTGTAAATCAAGCGTATTCTTTGCCATCGAGATATCGAGCACGACCACAGAGTCACCGGGATTAACCGTTAGTTTTCTGAGTAACTGTATATCTCGCTTCACACCAGTGACTAGCTGACTTTCGATAGGCTCGGCTAAACGCAGTTGTAATAGCGCGATGATGCCATCAGCATCACCATTAAAAACATCATAGTGCATGGTTATTCACAGGGGTATTTAGCGGACATAAGCACACTTTATCTAAATCGAACAATAATGGGTAAGATAAAAACGTTATATCTCCAAACTTATTACTCAGCATCGCTATAACAGCCGCAATCGCATGGCAACCATTGAAAAATCAACGCATCCTAGCCAATGATGGTAGTAGCGTGCATGGCCCTGACACCTTCTTCCAACAGTTGCAATTGCTCTAATCCTTGTGCTGTTGCATTCAGTTTCATCACTGAGATAATTTGTAGCATCCCTTGATGGATAACATGCTCGGTAATGGACGCGTTAGCCGACATGGCAGATTGATACGCTAACCAGCTTGAAGCAATCAAATGCAAAGTCGTGACTAGCTTTTTCATCTCTTGTTCATCCATGGCCAAGAGCTGCATATCAATAAACACTTGCATAATGTTAATCAAATTCACTTGGAGTTTATCTTGAACTTGAATATACGATTGATGTAGCTCAGGATCACGTTGCAAAATTTCGGGCAAATTGGCGTAGAAAAATCGATATTTCCACATTAAATTAAAAATAGAATCTAAATAATGTTTCAGCAGTGTTAAACTTTCATATTGACCCTGCCAAGGACTAAAACGCTCAATAAGTTCTGCCGAGTACCAAGCAAAGATTTCACGCACAATCTCTTGTTTATTGCGGAAATGATAATAGAGATTACCGGGGCTAATTTCGATATGAGCCGCAATATGGTTGGTAGTGATCGGTCTTTCACCATGCTCATTAAACAAAGTTAACGCAGCATGAATTATTCGGTCTCTGGTTTTCATTGTCGAACCATAAGCTTAAGTGGTGAATTTATCTCAGTATATACCAAACAAAATAAAGAGGCAGACAGAGCCACCTCTTCGCGATTTAAATGAAAGCAGGCTCAATACTGAATATTTTTATCGATGATAAGGCATTGATAGCTCATGGACAGCATCAACAAACACTCCGGCATTTTCAGGCGGAACGTCTAAATGGATACCATGACCTAAATTAAATACATGCCCACTACCATGACCAAAACCTTCTAAAATACTCGCGACTTCTTGGCGAATTCGTTCTGGATTAGCATAAAGCATTGAAGGATCCATATTACCTTGTAGCGCAACTTTATCCCCCACTCGCGCTTTAGCATCAGCAATATTGATAGTCCAATCCAGTCCAATCGCATCACATCCCGTAGCCGCGATAGATTCGAGCCACATACCACCATTTTTGGTAAATAATGTCACGGGGACTCGCCTGCCTTGGTGCTCACGAATCAATCCATCAACAATTTTATGCATGTAATTCAGCGAAAAGGCCTGATAATCTCTTGGGGTTAATACGCCGCCCCAAGTATCGAAGACCATCACCGACTGCGCTCCAGCTTTTATCTGTGCATTCAAATACTCAATCACGCTATTTGCCAGCCTATTGAGTAAAAGATGCAATAAGGCCGGCTCGGCATACATCATCTTTTTGATCTTAGTGAAAGCTTTTGAGCTTCCGCCTTCCACCATATAAGTTGCTAAGGTCCAAGGGCTGCCAGAAAAGCCAATCAAAGGCACCTCACCTTGCAAATCTTTACGAATTTGGCGCACTGCATTCATGACATATTGCAACTCGCCTTCTGGATCCGGTACACCAATTTTATCGACATCCGCTTTACAGGTGATGGGACGCTCGAACTTTGGCCCTTCACCAGCTTCAAAATACAAACCTAAGCCCATGGCATCGGGAATGGTTAAGATATCGGAAAACAAAATCGCGGCATCGAGTGAAAAACGGCGCAGCGGCTGCAATGTGACTTCAGAAGCCAGCTCGGCATTTTTGCATAACGACATAAAATCGCCCGCTTGTGCACGTGTCGCTCGGTATTCTGGTAGGTAGCGTCCCGCTTGACGCATCATCCATACTGGCGTGCAATCGACAGGTTGCTTGAGCAATGCTCGCAAATAGCGGTCATTTTTTAATTCAGTCATGGCTTATTCCCATTTTTATCAAGCGGTAATCAATCGCTCATTCTAACATTGATTGACCAAGCATCGCAGAGTGCTTTGCAACCGAGATCAAGTTATTAACTTTTAAATCAATGCTTAAATTGCGTGCAAAAGCATTAACTGTTACAAATTTATTCGCTAGCGAAAACGATAATAATAGCTAGGCATTTAATGTCTAGCATCTCATAACGACATCTTACTTACCCCCTCCCTTGCGGAGGGTTTTTTTATGGTTATTGCACTAATCGATAGTGCTTTTCCCGATTCGTATATTGGCTAAAGTTTGCTCAATCAACGCTCGTGCTATCGTTCCGTGTGGAGCAAGCTCAGGTAAATGAGGTTCACTAAACCACTGCGCATCGGTCAGTTCTGAGTAATCAGGCTTTAGCTCACCACCGGCATAGTCGGCTAAAAAACCCATCATCATACTAGAAGGAAACGCCCAAGGTTGGCTGCCAATATAACGAATATTGTCGATAGCAATCCCCGTTTCCTCTTGCACCTCACGCGCGACACATTGCTCAAGGGTTTCTCCTACCTCTAAAAAACCCGCAATCACCGTGTACATCCCACCACGATGACGAGGATGTTGGGCAAGTAAAATCTGATCCTCTTTACGAACAGCAACAATAATGCATGGAAAAATACGCGGGTAATGTAAAGTGCGACACTCCTGACATTGCATTGCTAACTGATGGTGATTGAGCCGATTACGCCCCCCACATTGTGAACAAAAGCGCTGAGTCTGACTCATGTATCCATATTGAACGGCTTTACTGGCGAGTAAAAATAGCACCGAATCTATCGATAATAGCGTACGTAAATTTGTCATCGCTAAGTCATGGTCTATCTCTTGAGCATTAATCCAATAAACGGGCGCTTGATGGTAATCACCAATCAATACCGCATGCTCCGTCGGTAATTGCCATTGCTGCGCACAACCAAAAGGGATATCCCCATCAATGGTCCAGATCTCACTTCCTGAAACAACACACCAATAAGCGGCTTTTGTGTCACTGTTTTCTAACATACTCACTCCTGATTGCTTGCAGTTCGACCATTTTACTGGCAATCTAAATTCATACCAGAGTTTGTAGTCATTTGATTTTCAAACCTATAAATTCTCGTTAGGACAACAGGTTGTAGTAAAGCACTACAATGGGCGTGCAAGGAAAATCATCGATAAAAGATGATGAGATCATGAGGGCATGGTCATGCTAAATAAATTAAAGAAAACACAAGAGCAGTGGGGCGGATCCAGCGAAGTCATCGATCACTGGTTAGATAACCGTCAACACCTAATTGTTGAGTACTGCAAGCTTGCAGCACTACAGCCTTTGACTCCCGAGTCCTCACTGAATGAGTTACCCTCGCCAAAAGCATTGCACCGCTTTAGTCAGGAGCTGGTTGATTATATCTCCGAAGGCCATTTCAAAATTTATGATATGGTTATGCAAAAATGGCAAGCGACCGGTTTTAAAGCAACGGACGATATTAATCAAACCTATGGCAAAATCGTCAACACGAATGATGCCTTATTAGATTTTGCCGATAATTACGCCACCGTAGCTGACGACGATGACCTAGAAAACCTCGATAATGATTTATCGACGGTGGGTGAGGTACTTGAGTCTCGATTTGCGTCTGAAGATTACTTGATTCAGTTAATTGCAGATAGCCTTGCTATTCCACCAGGCGCTTAAATAACCGTTAGTTCTTTATTGCAAAATGAATAACTTAAAAGCAATCTGACATAAAAAATACCGTTAAAAAAAGGCACCCTAGGGTGCCTTTTTTACTCATGCGATACGATTACTCGTCCGATGAAAAACCAGCATTTAGTAGCGCTGCAAGATTGTCCGTCGCTTGTTCTGCTGACGTACCTTCTTGTTGAACTAGACGCTTCGCTTGACGATCTTGATGGTACGCAAAACCCGTACCGGCAGGGATCAAACGACCTACGATTACGTTCTCTTTTAGACCACGTAAATCATCGCGTTTGCCCGATACCGCCGCTTCTGTCAGTACGCGTGTTGTTTCTTGGAACGACGCCGCTGAAATAAACGATTCGGTTGCCAGAGAGGCTTTGGTAATACCTAATAGTTCGCGTTCGAAACGAGCAGGTTCTTTACCATCAGCTTCTAATAAACGGTTAGCAATCTTAACTTGAGCGTACTCAATTTGCTCACCAGGTAAGAATTCCGAATCACCTGAATGGGTGATGGTACACTTACGTAGCATCTGACGAACAATCGTTTCAATATGCTTATCGTTTATCTTAACGCCTTGTAGACGGTAAACTTCCTGAACTTCGTTAGCAATGTATGAAGTCACGGCGTGGATACCACGTAGACGCAGAATGTCATGCGGTGACTCTGGGCCATCAGCAATGACATCACCACGTTCAATTCGCTCACCTTCGAACACGTTGAGCTGACGATGCTTAGGAATCATCTCTTCATACACATCACCGCTATCGCGAGTGATCAGTAGACGACGCTTACCTTTAGTCTCTTTACCGAATGAAACGGTACCCGTGTGCTCAGCAAGAATCGCTGGCTCTTTTGGCTTACGCGCTTCAAACAAATCAGCTACGCGTGGTAGACCACCTGTGATATCTCGGTTACCGCCAGATTTTTGTGGAATACGTGCTAACGTGTCACCGATGTTTACTTCTGCGCCATCTTCGATGTTTACAATCGCCTTGCCAGGTAAGAAGTATTGCGCTGGCATATCAGTACCAGGGATCAAGACATCTTTACCTTTCGCATCAACCAGTTTAATCGCAGGACGCATATCTTTACCTGCAGCTGGACGAGCGGCGGCATCAGTCACTTCACTTGAAGATAGACCCGTTAGATCATCAGTTTGACGAGAAACGGTTACACCATCAATCATATCCACGAACTGGATACGACCAGCCACTTCAGTAATGATAGGCAGTGTATGCGCTTCCCAGTTAGCAATCACTTCACCGGCGTCAACTGCATCGCCATCGGCTTTGCTTAATAACGAACCGTAAGGCAGTTTGTGCTTCTCTTTGGTGCGACCAAATTCATCAATAATCGTCATCTCTGATGCACGTGAAGTGATCACCAGTTTACGATCTTTATTGATTACGAATTTAGCATTATGCAGTTTCACAGAACCTTTATTCTTCGCTTGAATACTGTTCTCTGCTGCCGCTGTTGATGCAGCACCACCGATGTGGAAAGTACGCATCGTTAACTGTGTTCCTGGCTCACCGATAGATTGAGCAGCAATAACGCCGACTGCTTCACCTTGGTTAACCAAGTGACCACGAGCCAAATCACGGCCATAACACAATGCACAACAACCAAAGTCAGCATCACAAGTTACTACCGAACGAACGCGGATACGGTCAACCGAGTTATCGTTAATGATCTGACACCATTTTTCATCCAGTAAAGTATTACGTGGAATCAAGACTTCTTCAGTACCAGGCTTAACAATATCTTCTGCAACAACACGTCCAAGTGCTAACTCAGTCAGAGCAACTTTAACGTCACCACCCTCGATATGAGGCATCATATCAACGCCTTCATGGGTGCCACAGTCGTGTTCTGTAACCACAACGTCTTGTGCTACGTCAACCAAACGACGAGTCAAATAACCTGAGTTTGCCGTTTTCAATGCGGTATCGGCTAGACCCTTACGCGCACCGTGGGTTGAGATAAAGTACTGGAGTACGTTCAGACCTTCTTTAAAGTTCGCGGTGATTGGCGTTTCAATGATCGAACCATCTGGACGAGCCATTAGACCACGCATACCTGCTAACTGACGAATCTGAGCCGCAGAACCACGAGCACCTGAGTCGGCCATCATGTAAATACTGTTGAAAGACTCTTGACGCTCTTCTTCACCATCACGGTTAATGACTAACTCAGAAGAGAGGTTTTCCATCATCGCTTTCGCAACGCGATCATTGGTTGACGCCCAAATATCGATCACTTTGTTGTAGCGTTCACCAGCAGTAACTAGACCAGATTGGAACTGCTCTTGAATTTCGCGCACTTCTTCTTCTGCATCAGCAATTTCAGTGTACTTAGCTGCAGGAACGACCATATCGTCGATACCAACAGATACGCCAGAGAGTGCTGCATAAGCAAAGCCGGTGTACATGATTTGGTCAGCAAAAATAACCGTGTCTTTCAGACCCAGCTTACGATATGCCTCGTTAAGTAGGTTAGAAATTTGCTTCTTACCTAATTTTTGGTTAACGATGCTGTAAGGTAAACCTGTCGGTACAATCTGCCACAACATAGCACGACCAATCGTTGTATCGACCAATTGGGTATTAGTGGTGCTGTGACCATCTTCATCCACTACCGTTTCGGTAATACGTACTTTAACACGTGCATGCAATTCAGCATTTTTAGTGCGGTATGCCTTTTCAGCCTCTTCTGGGCCAGCAAGGTACATACCTTCACCTTTTGCATTGATCTTTTCACGAGTCATGTAGTACAGACCCAATACAACGTCCTGAGAAGGAACGATGATCGGATCACCCGATGCAGGTGACAGAATGTTGTTGGTCGACATCATCAGCGTACGTGCTTCAAGCTGTGCTTCTAGAGTTAGAGGCACGTGTACCGCCATTTGGTCACCATCGAAGTCCGCGTTATACGCTGCACACACGAGTGGATGCAACTGAATCGCCTTACCTTCAATCAGAACCGGTTCAAAAGCTTGAATACCTAAACGGTGCAGTGTTGGTGCACGGTTAAGCAATACTGGATGTTCACGGATCACTTCATCCAAAATATCCCAAACAACCGCTTCTTCACGCTCAACCATTTTCTTCGCAGCTTTGATCGTCGTTGCTAGGCCACGAGTCTCAAGTTTGCTGTAGATAAATGGTTTAAATAGTTCAAGTGCCATCTTCTTAGGAAGACCACACTGGTGTAGACGCAAGTATGGACCTACGGTAATAACCGAACGACCAGAGTAATCGACACGTTTACCCAGTAGGTTCTGACGGAAACGACCTTGCTTACCCTTGATCATATCAGCAAGAGATTTCAAAGGACGCTTGTTAGAACCAGTAATAGCGCGACCACGACGACCGTTATCTAATAGTGCATCCACCGACTCTTGTAACATACGTTTTTCGTTACGTACGATGATATCTGGTGCAGCAAGCTCAAGTAGGCGCTTCAAACGGTTGTTACGGTTGATTACTCGACGATACAGATCGTTCAGATCCGACGTAGCAAAACGTCCACCGTCAAGTGGAACTAGAGGACGAAGATCCGGCGGCAGTACAGGCAAAACAGTTAAGATCATCCATTCAGGCTTATTGCCTGAAGAAAGGAAGGCTTCAACTAGCTTCAAACGTTTAGTCAGTTTCTTACGCTTGGTTTCAGAGTTAGTGGTTTCTAACTCTTCACGCATTTGCTCAGTTTCAACCTGAAGATCCATTGAAGACAAAAGATCTTTGATCGCTTCTGCACCCATCTTAGCGGTAAATTCATCACCCCACTCTTCAAGACGATCCAAATACTCTTCTTCAGTGAGCATTTGTCCTCTTTCAAGATCGGTCATACCTGGCTCAGTCACTACGTACATTTCGAAGTAAAGAACACGTTCGATATCACGCAATGGCATATCCATCAACAAACCGATACGAGACGGTAGTGATTTTAAGAACCAGATGTGTGCAACAGGAGAAGCTAGTTCGATATGGCCCATACGGTCACGACGAACTTTAGTCTGGGTTACTTCAACGCCACACTTCTCACAAATCACACCACGGTGTTTCAGACGCTTATATTTGCCACAAAGACACTCGTAGTCTTTTACCGGACCAAAAATACGCGCACAGAATAGACCATCACGCTCAGGTTTGAACGTACGATAGTTGATGGTCTCAGGTTTTTTCACTTCACCGAATGACCATGAACGGATCATATCTGGAGAAGATAGACCGATTTTGATTGCATCAAATTCTTCGGTCTTATGCTGTGCTTTTAGAAAGTTTAATAAGTCTTTCACAATCAGCTCCTGTAAGGAGTTAAAAGGGCCCGCTGCTTAATGTAACGAGCACCTTCCTACCAGAAAACCAGTTAGGCTCCCCGAAAGGGGAACCTTAAGGTTTACTCTTCGTCTTCTAGCTCGATGTTAATACCTAGCGAGCGAATCTCTTTCAACAATACGTTGAACGATTCAGGCATACCAGGTTCCATCGCGTGGTTACCGTCTACAATGTTCTTATACATCTTAGTACGGCCGTTAACGTCATCAGACTTAACGGTGAGCATTTCTTGTAACGTGTAAGCGGCACCGTAGGCTTCTAGTGCCCACACTTCCATCTCACCAAAACGCTGACCACCGAACTGTGCTTTACCAC
The DNA here is from genome assembly GCF_963878025.1 of Vibrio sp. 11986-1-5. NCBI lineage: Bacteria > Pseudomonadati > Pseudomonadota > Gammaproteobacteria > Vibrionales > Vibrionaceae > Vibrio > Vibrio sp. 11986-1-5. The sequence continues at coordinate 7,782 of NZ_CAWNVW010000007.1, read as the reverse complement.
CCAGAGGTTGCTGAGTCACCAAGCTATAAGAACCTGTTGAACGAGCATGCATCTTATCGTCCACTAAGTGGTTCAATTTCAGCATGTACATATAACCAACAGTAACCGGACGCTCAAAGGCATCTCCCGTGCGGCCATCAAACAGAGTTAACTGTCCAGAAGTCGGCAGGTCAGCCAATTGCAACATCTCTTTAATGGAAGCTTCATTCGCACCATCAAAGACTGGAGTTGCAACCGTTAGGCCATTGCGTAGGTTATTAGCTAAAGTACGTACTTCATCATCAGATAACGTTGCGATGTCAACCGACTGACGAGTATCGCCAAGGTCGTAAACCTTTTGTAGGAACTCACGCAGCTTCGCTAGCTCTTGTTGTTCCTTGATCATCTGGTTGATCTTATCGCCGATACCTTTGGCCGCGAGACCTAAGTGAACTTCTAAGATCTGACCGATGTTCATCCGCGATGGTACACCTAGTGGGTTCAGTACGATATCGACTGGCTGACCATTCTCATCATACGGCATGTCTTCCACAGGGTTGATCTTCGAGATAACACCTTTGTTACCATGACGACCCGCCATCTTATCACCCGGCTGGATACGACGCTTAACCGCTAAGTAAACTTTCACGATCTTAAGAACACCAGGTGCTAAATCATCACCTTGAGTGATCTTACGACGTTTAGTTTCAAACTTCTTATCAAAGTCGGCTTTTAACTCATCCCACTGTTCAGCAAGCTGTTCAAGTTGGTTTTGTAGCTCCTCGTCTTCCAAGGTTTGCTCTAACCATTTCTTGCGTTCAATAGAATCCAGTCTCGCATCTGAGTAACCACCGGCTAACAATACAGAGCGAACACGAGCTAATAGACCACCTTCAAGAATCTGGAATTCTTCAGTCAGATCTTTTTTAGCTTCTTTCAATTGCATGTGCTCAATTTCAAGCGCACGCTTGTCTTTCTCGACACCGTCACGAGTGAAAACTTGCACGTCAATAACCGTACCAGCCACCGAGTTAGGTACACGTAATGAAGTATCTTTAACGTCAGAAGCTTTCTCACCAAAGATAGCGCGTAATAGCTTCTCTTCTGGAGTGAGCTGAGTTTCACCTTTTGGTGTTACTTTACCCACAAGGATGTCGCCACCCTTAACTTCTGCACCTATATAAACGATACCTGACTCATCAAGCTTAGATAATGCCGCTTCACCAACGTTTGGAATATCTGCAGTGATCTCTTCAGCACCAAGCTTAGTATCACGAGCCACACAAGACAGTTCTTGAATGTGGATAGTAGTAAAGCGGTCATCTTGCACAACGCGCTCTGAAACTAAGATTGAGTCTTCGAAGTTATAACCGTTCCAAGGCATGAATGCGATACGCATGTTCTGGCCTAGTGCTAGCTCACCTAAATCCGTAGATGGACCATCTGCCAATACATCGCCACGTCCCACAGGTTCACCAGGCATCACACAAGGACGCTGGTTAATACAGGTGTTTTGGTTCGAACGGGTATATTTCGTTAAGTTATAGATATCAATACCAGCTTCGCCAGGGATTAACTCTTCTTCATTAACCTTAACCACGATACGAGAAGCATCAACCGACTGAATGATACCGCCTCGGCTAGCGACAACCGTTACGCCTGAGTCAACGGCTACGTTGCGCTCAATACCAGTACCGACAAATGGCTTTTCAGCACGTAATGTGGGTACTGCTTGACGTTGCATGTTTGCACCCATCAAAGCACGGTTCGCGTCATCGTGTTCTAGGAACGGAATCAAAGAGGCTGCTATCGATACTACTTGGTTAGTCGCAACGTCCATGTAATCAACATGTTCGCGCGGGTGAAGACCAGATTCACCTTTCTGACGAGCAGTGATCAGTTCATCAGCAAAACGGCTATCATCGGTAAGCTTGGCGTTTGCCTGAGCGATAACAAATTGGCCTTCTTCAATCGCTGATAAATAATCGACTTCATCAGTCACAATGCCATCAACAACTCGACGGTATGGTGTCTCAAGGAAGCCATATTCATTACAACGAGCAAAAGCCGACAAAGAGTTGATCAGACCGATGTTTGGACCTTCAGGTGTTTCGATCGGACATAAACGGCCATAGTGGGTCACGTGTACGTCACGAACTTCAAAACCAGCACGTTCACGAGTCAAACCACCCGGACCTAAAGCAGAAATACGGCGTTTATGCGTAACTTCTGATAACGGGTTGTTCTGATCCATAAACTGAGACAGCTGTGAAGAACCAAAGAATTCTTTTACAGCAGCAGAAATTGGTTTCGCATTGATTAAGTCTTGTGGCATCACGTTATCAAGATCACCTAAGCTTAGGCGTTCTTTTACTGCGCGTTCAACACGTACTAAACCAACACGGAATTGGTTTTCTGCCATTTCGCCAACACTACGAATACGACGGTTACCTAGGTGGTCAATATCATCAACCTCCCCTTTACCGTTACGAATCGCGATCAGCTTTTTCATCACTTCAATGATATCAGTTTCATCGAGTGTGCCTTGCTCTTCTGCATCTGTACGTTCAATAGAACTATTGAACTTCATACGACCTACCGTTGATAAGTCATAACGTTCAGGAGAGAAGAATAAACTTTCAAATAGCGCTTCAGCCGCTTCTTTCGTTGGCGGCTCGCCAGGGCGCATCATGCGGTAGATTTCAACTAACGCTGAAATTCGGTCAGAAGTACTGTCAACACGTAGTGTTTCAGACATGAACGGACCGTTATCGAGATCGTTAGTAAAGAGAACTTCCAGCTTTTTGTATCCCGCTTGAGATAAATTCGCGAGTACTTCCAAAGTAACTTCTTGGTTAGCTGCAAGGATCACTTCACCCGTTGCTTCGTTGATGTAGTCTTTCGCTGAAATCTTACCGACAATATAGTCAACAGGGACTTCAATAAAACTCACTTCATCTTTTTCTAGCTGACGAATGTGACGCGCAGTAACACGACGACCTTTTTCGACATAAACCTTACCATTAGATTCAATATCAAACGTTGCCGTTTCACCACGTAAACGTTCTGGCACCAACTCCATCATCAGAGTTTGGTCTTTGACTTCAAACTTCACTTTGTCAAAGAAAATGTCTAGAACTTGTTCTGTGGTTTTACCTAGCGCACGCAAAATAATTGACGCAGGTAGCTTACGACGACGGTCAATACGTACGTATAGGTTATCTTTAGGATCGAACTCAAAGTCGAGCCATGAACCACGGTAAGGGATCACGCGTGCGTTATAAAGCACTTTACCAGAAGAGTGGGTTTTACCCTTATCGCTGTCGAAGAACACGCCTGGGCTTCGGTGCAGCTGGGATACGATAACCCGCTCAGTACCATTAATGACAAAGGTACCATTATCTGTCATGAGTGGAATTTCACCCATGTAGACTTCTTGTTCTTTAATATCTTTAACCGTGCCTGCCGGCGCGTCTTTGTCAAAGATCACTAAGCGTAGTTTTACGCGTAGAGGTTTAGAATAAGTTACACCACGGATTTGACATTCTTTAACGTCAAAAACTGGCTCACCAAGACGGTAGCTAACGTATTGCAGCTCTGAATTGCCGTTGTAGCTCTGGATTGGAAATACAGAACGAAAAGCAGCTTCAAGACCGTATTGCCCTTCTGGATCCTGTTCGATAAATTTTTCGAACGAATCAAGCTGGATCGATAGCAGGTATGGAATGTCCAATACTTGTGGACGAGTACCAAAGTCCTTACGGATGCGCTTTTTCTCGGTATAAGAGTAAACCATGGGGTTCCTCAGCTCGCTGATAAGTGACCCAAACTGCCCGCCTTTAATTAATAAAGGGATAGGACAGTGACTAAATCGCTGTTTACTGTAGTGGCATCTCGTATCGTTATGATTTAGATGCTTTTTGCAAGAATATGGAACGCTTAAACAGCGGGAAAATTCGCCCATACCCTACAGCGCAAAAAGGCTGGTGGTCAATAAACCACCAGCCATTAGCCTTTCGGCTAAGGAATTAAGTAATAATTACTTAACTTCAACAGTTGCACCAGCTTCTTCTAGCTGAGCTTTAAGAGCTTCAGCTTCAGCTTTGTCGATGCCTTCTTTAAGAGGTGCTGGAGCGCCGTCAACTAGTGCTTTAGCTTCTTTTAGGCCAAGACCAGTTGCGCCACGTACTGCTTTGATAACAGCAACTTTGTTCGCGCCAGCAGCAGCTAGAATTACGTCGAATTCAGTTTGCTCTTCAACTTCAGCAGCAGCAGCGCCGCCAGAAACTACTGCAGCTGCAGCAGAAACACCGAACTTCTCTTCCATAGCAGAGATAAGTTCAACAACTTGCATTACAGACATTTCTGCAATAGCGTCTAGGATTTGCTCGTTAGTAATAGACATAACAATTCTCTTTTAAGTCAACAATAAGTTTATTTAGCAACCAATAAAGTGCAAGGCAATTAAGCCGCTGCAGCTTCTTTTTGATCGCGGATTGCAGCGATAGTACGCGCCAGCTTGCCAGCAGAAGCTTCTTTCATGCACATCATTAGGCGTGCAATTGCTTCGTCGTAAGTTGGTAGTGTCGCTAGTACTTCAGCGTCAGTAATTACACCTTCAAATGCAGCTGCTTTGATCTCGAAAGCTTTATTCTCTTTAGCGAAGTCTTTAAAAAGACGCGCTGCAGCACCTGGGTGCTCGTTAGAGAAACCGATCAAAGTAGGACCTACGAATACGTCTTTCAGACATTCGTAAGCTGTGCCTTCTACAGCGCGACGTGCTAGAGTATTACGAACAACTCTCAGGTAAACACCCGCTTCACGCGCTTGTTTACGTAGAGAAGTCATCGCGCCTACTTGAACGCCACGAGAGTCAGCAACAACTGCAGAAAGTGCACCACTGGCCGCTTCGTTGACTTCAGCAACAATTGCTTTTTTGTCTTGAAGATTTAAAGCCATCTTGGATTGCTCCTGGTTGTCGTTACACCACTCACTATTATCACAACAGTGAGAGATTATTAGGTGCAGTCCCAGAAGAAAGGTAACTTATAAAAATTAGAGCTTTCTGTCAGTTCGGGCACCATCTACGTAGGTTTTATTAAGTTATCTGATTGATAACGCCTACGGTCTTGGACGGAGACTGTGTCATAGTTCAAAGAACCAAAGTTCAGCCCCAACCACAAATATTAGGCGCAAAATTATACATAAATTTCGCGCCTAAGCAAAGGAATTATATTTTAGTGTTCAGCGTTAGCTGATCAACAGCAACACCTGCACCCATCGTCGTAGAGATGCTTACTTTCTTCACGTAAGTACCTTTTGCTGATGATGGTTTTGCTTTCTTAAGCGCAACAAGCAGAGCTTCTAAGTTCTCTTGCAGTTGGTTAGCTTCGAAAGTTACTTTGCCGATAGTGCTGTGGATGATGCCGTTCTTGTCGTTACGGTAACGAACCTGACCTGCTTTAGCATTTTTCACTGCTTCAGCAACGTTAGGGGTTACAGTGCCAACTTTCGGGTTTGGCATTAGGCCACGAGGACCAAGAATGGTACCCAATTGACCAACAACACGCATTGCATCTGGAGAAGCAATCACAACGTCGAAGTTCATTTCGCCTTTTTTCACTTGCTCAGCAAGATCTTCCATACCCACTAGGTCTGCACCAGCAGCTTTAGCCGCTTCAGCATTAGCACCTTGAGTGAATACTGCAACGCGAACATCACGACCAGTACCGTGAGGTAGTACAGTTGCACCACGTACGTTTTGATCAGATTTACGAGCATCGATACCAAGGTTTACTGCAACATCAACCGACTCAACAAATTTAGCAGTTGCTAGTTCTTTAAGAAGTGCAACGGCTTCGTTGATTTCGTACTCTTTAGTTGCGTCAACTTTTTCACGAATTGTACGCATGCGCTTAGTTAATTTTGCCATGATCTTAACCCTCTACCACTAGGCCCATTGAACGAGCAGTACCCGCAATAGAACGTTTCATCGCTTCAATATCAGCACCAGTCATATCAGCAGCTTTTAGTTCTGCGATTTCTTGGATTTGTGCGTCAGTGATCGTACCCACTTTTTCAGTGTTTGGACGACCAGAACCAGACTTAAGGCCAGCCGCTTTCTTAAGCAGAACAGCTGCAGGAGGAGTCTTAGTGATGAACGTGAAAGAACGGTCGCTATATACAGTGATAACAACAGGAGTCGGTAGACCTTTCTCCATTGATTCTGTTTTTGCGTTAAACGCTTTACAGAATTCCATGATGTTAACACCTTTTTGACCTAGTGCAGGACCAACTGGTGGACTTGGGTTCGCCATACCAGCTGCAACTTGCAACTTGATATAAGCTTCAACTTTCTTAGCCATGATATTTCCTAATGATTGGGTGCAAACGCTAATATATTTATCAGCTCCCCAGTTTTACATAATGCCTGTAAAAAGGCGCGAAATTATAATCTTATCTCACGCTTTTCACAAGACTAAAATAGATGCTATTTTAGTCAAGTTTTTCGACTTGACCAAATTCGAGCTCAACAGGCGTTGCACGACCGAAGATAGATACAGAAACTTTCAGGCGACTTTTATCGTAATCAGTCTCTTCTACCGTACCATTGAAGTCAGCAAACGGACCTTCTGTAACGCGAACCACTTCACCCACCTCAAACATCGTTTTCGGACGTGGCGCTTCACTCGCTTTTTCTAAACGGTTCAAGATCGCATCGGCTTCTTTATCAGTAATGGGTGCAGGTCTATCCGAAGTGCCACCAATGAAGCCCATTACACGAGGAACACTACGTACCAAATGCCATGACTCGTCATTCATAACCATTTGTACCAGCACGTAACCTGGGAAGAATTTACGTTCGCTCTTACGACGTTGGCCTGCGCGCATCTCAACCACTTCTTCCGTTGGAACAAGCACTTCACCAAAGTGTTCTTCCATCGCATGCATTTTTATATGCTCACGAAGCGATTGAGCGACACGACCTTCAAACCCAGAAAAGGCTTGAACGACATACCAGCGTTTTTTTGGAGCTTCACTCATGTATTAAACCCTCTATACTCCAGTCACAAAAGACACTAGACGGACCATAATTCCATCAATGCCCCAAAGTGCTAAAGCCATTACAATACTTACAGCTAACACGATTAATGTTGTTTGCATGGTTTCTTGACGCGTAGGCCATACCACTTTACGAACTTCCATCCGAGATTCGCGTGCAAAAACAATCGCAGCTTGACCTTTTACTGTGGTTGCCGCGACGCCAAGAGCGCCGGCAATTAACACAATGACACCTGCAGCACGTGCGACTACAGACCACTCACCATACAGGTAATTACCTACAACAGCAGCGGCCAGCAATACGAAAGTGATGACCCACTTCACCGTATCTAGCGCATTTGAGCTATCAGGAGTTTCAGCATTATTAGCTTTCATAAACCAACCTGTCACAAGTCTTACTATAGACGACAACAGCCCCGCTGTTGCAGGGCAAATCCATTTCATCAGCTACACGGCTGATATACTGATTTTGACCAAGAAATAGTCTCGGCCCCTAAATTTCATGCTAGCGCTTGATGATAAAACAAACAAAGTGACTAATTGCGTAGAAAAAGGGCATCAAATGATGCCCTTTTTGCTACTGGATAGTCAAATCATTCTTCACAGAAACTGTGATTAAGCGATAACTTTAGCTACAACACCAGCGCCTACTGTACGGCCACCTTCACGGATAGCGAAACGTAGACCTTCATCCATCGCGATTGGTGCAATTAGCTCTACAACCATCTTGATGTTGTCGCC
>NZ_CAWNVW010000006.1:0-62020 GCF_963878025.1 Vibrio sp. 11986-1-5 | reverse complement strand
AAATTTTGCTTGGCGACCATAGCGTTTTGGACCCACCTGATTCCATGCCGAACTCAGAAGTGAAACGAAACAGCGTCGATGGTAGTGTGGGGTCTCCCCATGTGAGAGTAGAACATCGCCAGGCTTTAATACTGGTTTTTAGACCTAAGGTCTGAAGACACAAACTCAATAAAGCAACCAATCAGACTTTATCGAGTAACAAGACAATGTGGAGCGGTAGTTCAGTTGGTTAGAATACCGGCCTGTCACGCCGGGGGTCGCGGGTTCGAGTCCCGTCCGCTCCGCCACTGATAAAGAATCCCTAGCAGCAATGCTGGGGATTTTTTGTATCAGCTGAACGGAGAAATAATCAGCAGAACTTGGCCCTATCTCTACTCATCAACCTTTTTGGAAGTCGCTGATCACCTGCCATAATGCTCTGACTAATGGATCATCGAGTTGCGATCGTTTACAGCATACTCCTAACTTAAAAGGTTTAATTGGTAATACTGAAAGCTTTTGCACCTTGTCTCTGAGCGGACTATTGTTGATCACCACATCCGGTGCTACGCCCACCCCACAGCCTAATGCAACTAAACTCACAATGGCTTCATGTCCGGCGATTTGTGCGTAGATCGTTGGTTTAATCTTCATGTGCTTAAACCAACTGTTGGCTCTTTCCCGTGCTGTCCCTGCTTCAGGAACAATAAAGGGGATTCGATTCCAATCAGGACACTCTTTTTGCAGTTCTTCTAAAAAATGACTCACTCCCGTAGGAGCGATCACTGACAATGGTATTTCGCTGATCGTCGCAAACTCAAGTCTTGAGGGAATATGCTCGGGGATAGCAGCAATGGCAATATCCGCTTCATCTTCAAGAATAATCTCAATCGCTTGAGCAGGATCGCCCGTGAGTAATTTAAACTCAATATAAGGGTGCTGGAGTCGAAAAGCATTGAGCAAATCCGGTAGATGGCTATAACTGGCCGTAACTGAGCAAAATAAGCGGATCTCTCCTTTTAATTCACTGTGTTGTTCATCTAGCTGCAACTGTAATTGTCGCCAATCGTGCAGCATACGTTGGGCAACCGGTAACAGTTTGTAGCCCGATGGTGTGATTTCAACACTTCTATTATCGCGTACAAACAAACTGTGACCAATCTCGTCCTCGAGCTTTTGAATTTGTCGACTCAGAGCTGAAGGGCTGACATGCAATGCCTTTGCGGTACTACTAAAGTTTTTATGCTCACACAGGTGTACAAATAGCTGCAGGGTTTTTATGTTCATCAATTCCGCCATTGTTGCATTTATTGCAATTACTGCTTGTGAATATATCACTTTAAGCAATAGTATTCATGCACTACTATGAAAGCTATTCGGTGTATGACCACCGAGCGTATGGATCATCATCAAGGAGCGCCCAATGGCTAACTATTTCAACACATTAAATTTACGTGAACAGCTCGATCAGTTGGGCCGTTGTCGTTTTATGGCAAAGGAAGAGTTTGCGACAGAAGCAGATTATCTGAAAGGCAAGAAAATAGTCATTGTAGGGTGTGGCGCTCAAGGTCTAAATCAAGGCCTCAACATGCGTGATTCTGGGCTTGATATTGCTTATGCTTTACGCCAAGCCGCGATTGATGAACAACGTCAATCTTATAAGAATGCACAGTCTAACGGCTTTCCAGTCGGTAGCTATGAAACACTGATCCCGCAGGCGGATTTGGTGATTAACCTAACTCCAGATAAGCAGCACACCAATGTCATCGAAAGTATCATGCCATTGATGAAGCAAGGAGCAGCTCTTGGCTATTCTCACGGTTTTAATATCGTTGAAGAAGGTATGCAGATCCGCAAAGACATCACTGTCGTTATGGTGGCTCCTAAGTGCCCTGGGACTGAAGTTCGTGAAGAGTATAAGCGTGGCTTTGGTGTTCCCACCTTAATTGCAGTCCACCCTGAAAATGACCCTCAAGGGGAAGGTTGGGAGATTGCTAAAGCGTGGGCAGCAGCAACCGGAGGTCATCGCGCCGGCTGTTTAGAGTCATCGTTTGTGGCTGAAGTAAAATCAGACTTAATGGGTGAGCAAACCATTCTTTGTGGCATGTTACAAGCTGGCTCCATCGTTTGTTATGAAAAGATGGTTGCGGATGGTATTGACCCGAGTTATGCCGGAAAGCTACTGCAATATGGTTGGGAAACCATCACCGAAGCACTTAAGTTTGGTGGTATCACCCATATGATGGATCGCCTATCAAACCCAGCGAAAATTAAAGCGTTTGAGTTATCTGAGCAACTCAAAGAGTTATTACGTCCTTTGTATAACAAACACATGGATGACATTATTGCTGGCCATTTTTCTCGCACCATGATGGCCGACTGGGCGAATGATGATGCCGAGCTATTGGGTTGGCGCGCTGAAACGGCACAAACGGCCTTTGAAAACTACCCTGAGTCAAACATTAAAATTACTGAACAAGAGTATTTTGATAATGGCATTGTGATGATCGCCATGGTTCGCGCTGGGGTGGAGTTAGCGTTTGAGGCAATGACCGCATCAGGCATTATCGATGAATCCGCCTACTACGAATCGCTACACGAGTTACCATTGATTGCCAATACTATTGCTCGTAAGCGTTTATATGAAATGAACGTAGTGATCTCAGATACCGCTGAGTATGGCAATTATTTATTTGCTAATGTCGCTACGCCATTATTACGTGAGCAATTTATGCCTTTAGTCAGTACCGATGTGATTGGTAAGGGGCTGGGTGCGGTTTCCAATCAAGTGGATAACGCAACCTTAATTGAAGTTAACAGCGCGATTCGTAACCATCCGGTTGAATATATCGGCGAGGAACTACGTGGCTATATGCAAGATATGAAGCGTATTGCGGTTGGTGATGAATAACCGCAAGCCACATTAAAGAGCAACACTGCAAACACAACAACATAAAAATATAATAAAGGGGCTAAGTGATACACGAAGCCCCACTTTTTTGTCCACGATGTTTAGGGTCTGTTTATCTCAAACAAAATTTAACCGCGAAAGATAAACAGACCCTAGGCTGTCTGTCTGATATTGCTTTGGCTGATGTTAACAACATAAATCTTTATCGGGGCGGAGTCGTTACTTACTTATCGTTAAGCTTGGCTTCCAACTGGCTGATTTTTTGTTCCATTTCATTTAGCTTTTGACGAGTGCGTAATAACACTTGCGTTTGCACATCAAATTCTTCTCGGCTAACCACATCGAGTTTATTTAATTGTCCTTGGATAACTTGGCGCACTTTCTGTTCTACATCAGAGCCTAGATCTTTGACGGGTTGAGGCATTGAATCGTGGATCTGTTTGGCAATTTGTTCTAGCTTTTTGGGATCAAACATTGGGTGGTCTCTCCTATTTTATTGTCGCTATTCTATGCAATTAATGCTGAAAAGTCGTTACTTAGCCTATAAAAAAGGCCACGTTTGTGGCCTTTATGATAACAGAGGAAGAAGCTTACGAGCGATTTTCGGCTAGTTGCCGTTGAGCGGCTTTTGCTTCATCAATCCGTGCGAGTTTCTCTAGATCTTTATCTTCAACGAAGATAGGAAGCGGTTTGTGTTTCTCCGCTAAGTAGCTATAAATTACCGGAAGTACAAATAGCGTAAACAGAGTACCAATCGAGAGACCCGCGACAATCACAATACCAATACTAAAGCGTTGTGCAGCTCCGGCACCGGTGGCATACATCAATGGTATCAAGCCTGCAATCATTGCTGCTGTGGTCATCAATATTGGACGTAGACGAACCTTGGCCGCGGCCATTACAGCATCAATACGACTCAGCTTATTATGCAATTGTTCTTCTTTAGCGACTTCACAAATCAAAATCCCATGTTTCGTAATCAAACCGACCAGAGTGATTAAGCCGACTTGCGAGTAGATATTCATGGTTGAAGCCCCCCAAGCCAGCGCGATCAGCGCGCCGCAGATGGCTAAAGGTACAGAAACCATGATCACTAATGGATCGCGAATCGATTCAAACTGGATCGCTAAGACCAAGAAGATGATCGCTAATGCTAAACCAAAAGTGACATACAGGGCACTGCCCTCAGTTACGTACTGTCTTGCTTCACCCATGTAGTCATGGCTGTAGCCTTTAGGCAACTGAGTTTCAGCAATGTTTTCAAACCAAGCGATGGCATCACCCATTGCCGTGCCTGGTGCAGGTACCGCACCAACGGTTGCTGAGTTCAACTGATTAAAGTGGGGCAGTGAACGAGGCTCGGCGACCACATCAATGGTGATTAAGCTACCCAACGGGATCATATTGCCATCGGCAGCACGGACAAAGTAGTTTTTCATTGATTCTGGGTTAAGGCGATATTTACGCTCGACTTGCGGAATGACCTCGTAAGAGCGGCCATCTAAGTCAATACGGTTAACATAGCCATCGGCCATCATGGTGCCTAACGTCATACCAATATCCTGCATGGTCACACCGTAAGCGCCCGCCTTGTCCTTGTCGATGTTGATTTTCATCGTCGCGGAATCGTAGTTCAGATCCAAATCCGAATAAATGAAGAGTGGGCTAGCTTTGACTTGCGCCAATACATCACTGGCAATGGTGAATAAGCTCTCAAATGCGTTAGGTGTAGTGATGACAAACTGAATCGGTAACCCAGAACCCGCGCCGGGTAACTCAGGCATTTGGAAGGCCGTTACCGCCATGCCGGGAATATCTTGCACTAAGTGGCCAACACGTTTTGTCACTTCAGCTTGGCTAGCTTGACGCTCACTCCAAGGGAACATTGAAGCAATACCAAACGCTTGGTTAGAGTTTGGCACCCCAGTAAATACTTGAGCAAATTGTACCTCTGGCTGAGCAGAGAGAATTTTATTTACTTCATGCATTGTGTTCGACAGGTAATCTAAGTTGGCGTTCGATTGTCCAGTACCGAGCAACATGATTACCCCTTTATCTTCCGATGGGGCCAGTTCACTAGGAATGAATTTAAATAAAACGGGTAGACTCGCAAACACGATGATCGCAAAGGCAATCACGACTGGGCGATGCAACATCACCGCTTGCAGCATGCGATCATAACGCTGTGTTAACTTATCGAGTAGATGATGCACGGTTTGTTCAAATTTGCTCGGTATTTCATTGGCTTTGAGCATCTTCGAGCACATCATCGGCGATAAGGTCAAGGCAATAATACCAGAGACAAATACCGCTCCAGCTAAGGTTAGCGCAAACTCTTTAAACAATGCACCCGTGATCCCGCCCATTAAAGCGATCGGAGCATACACCGCACCTAGTGTTAAAGTCATCGAAATAACCGGTACGGCGATTTCCCGGGTACCGATAATCGCCGCTCGAAATGGGGATTCACCTTCTTTAATATGTCGGTCAATGTTTTCCAGTACGACAATCGCATCATCAACGACCAGACCGATAGCCAGCACCATTGCGAGAAGCGTCATCAGGTTCCATGAGAATCCCATTGCTTGCATCGCCATTGCGACCCCAATCAGTGATAGCGGAATGGTAATAATGGGAATAATGACCGCTCGCAGCGATCCCAAGAACAGCGTGATCACCACCAGTACAATTAACGCCGCTTCAATGATGGTTTTGATAACCTCATGAATGGATTCATTAATTGCTACTGTAGAGTCATACATAACATTCATTTTTATCGTGCTTGGCATATTACGCTCAAGCTCAGGCAGAACATCAAGGACATCTTTGGCAATATTGATAGGATTGGCGCTTGGTGCTGCGTTGATCGCTGCGACAACTGCCTCTTGCCCATTAGCGCTGGCGCGGTAGGTATCATGACTCTTCGCTAAGCTAACTTTAGCAATATCAGATAGACGAATGATGTCGCTTGATTCGGTTTTTACCACAAGGTTTTTGAGCTCTTCAACACTCGAAACTTGAGTATCAGCACTGCCGTTAAACAGAACAAACTCACCAGTGATTTGACCAGTCGCTGATTGATAGTTATTCGCGCTCAATACGCCCATAACCTCTTTAGCCGTGAGGTTAAATGCCGCCATTTTCGCTGGGTCTAACCACACACGTAGGGCATATTTCATCCCGCCGTACAGATCGATACTGGAAATACCATTAATCGCGTACAGTTGAGGGTTTATCACTCGTTGTAAATAATCGGTGATCTGACTGGAATCGAGCTCATCGCTGGTAAAACCCAAATACAGCACAGCGGTAGTTGAGCCCGTTGACATACTGACCGATGGGTCTTCAGCTTCTTTAGGTAATTGAGAACGAACCGAATTAGTTTTGGCTAAAATGTCCGCCAATGCGGCATTCGGATCGGTATTGAGTTTCATGTAAACGGTGATTTTTGAGCTGCCTAACACCGATTGCGACGTCATATAGTCAATATTATCAGCTTGAGCGACGGCTTGCTCTAATGGCTGAGTGATAAAGCCTTGGATCAAATCAGCACTGGCACCGTAGTAACTGGTGGAAACGGTGATCACCGTATTGGTCATTTCAGGGTATTCGCTCACTTGCATTTTGAACATGGCTTGTAAACCAAGCAATGCAATCAAAAAGCTGATTGATACCGCTAAAACCGGACGTTTAATAAAAACATCAGTAAAGCGCATAATTCCTCCGGTTACAGCATCGGTGTTTTGGCTGGTGGCGTTGTCGCATCGCTTTCTACGATACGCACTTTCACGCCGTTACTTAAACGAACTTGCCCTGTCGTGACGACGACATCCCCAGGATTGATACCTTCGAGAATATGAGCGATATCACGGGCACGTTCTCCAACTTTAATCACTCGTTGTTCCACACGCTGCTCACCGTTATCTTCAGTTAGTACAAACACACTGTCGCCATAGAGCGTAAAGGTGATGGCGGTTTGAGGCAGAGTTACCTGATTCTCTAAGGTTGGTAAGATGATGTGCGAGCGAGCAAACATACCGCTGCGTAATTTACCATCGCTATTAGGGATATCAGCTTGAACTTGAATCAGACCACTTTGCACACTGACTGCTGGCTCAATTGCGGTGATCGAGCCTTTAAAAGCATCGTTAGGATAAGCATCGACAAAAATATCAATATTTTGTCCAATTGATATGCGAGAAATATCGGTTTGTGGCACGGTAAAACGTAAACGCATAACGGTGGTGTCTTCTAAACGGACAATATCGGTACCAGGTTGTAAATATTGACCGAGATTGACATTACGAATACCTACCACGCCAGCAAAAGGAGCTTTAATTTCACGGCGAGCGATAGCGGCTTTTAAGCTTTCAATATCGGCCGCGAGAGAGTAGTAACTGGCCTCTGCATCATCAAATGCTTCTTGAGAGATGGCTCCTCTACTGAACAGACCTTTATAACGCTCGTATTTTGCTTTTGCCGCTGGGAGTCGAGCCTGTGAGCTCTTCAAATTGGCTTGTTCGACGGCGGAGTCAAGCATTACCAGTGGTTGGTCTTCTTCTACTTGAGCACCTGATTCAAACAAGATGCGATCAATCACGCCACTGGTTTCCGTGGTCAATGTCACCCCTTGGTTGGGTTCAATAAACCCTATCGCTTCGATGACCGGTATCCAATCAACGGCATTGACTTGAGTGACCGTCACTGGGAATTCTGCTTCAGGTCGATTGGCCATAAATTCAGCGATTTTTTGCTGTTTAAACAGATTGAAACCTATCACGCTACCAAATAGCAGCACCACGATAAGTAACATAAATAATGTCCACTTTTTCATTCTGGTGAGAACTCCAAGTTAATGTTGAATGACGGTATCTCAATCGGTTTGATGACGACTTGAAATGTGCCACATTGTTGAAAGGTTCCCCTATCAAAATTGATGAGAGGGATCAGGGTTTTTGGGCTAAGTGTGTTGGATACACCTCATGCTCAGTAGCTAAATAAACCGGTAGCAACGTTTATAAAACGTAGGTGGTTGTACCGATGATTACCAGTAAAGAGAGAGTCCAATAGCTATTTTTTGCTCAATTCATTTTATTTGCAATCAGTTGTTATGACTTGTTGCTCATATTTTCTTCTTCCTGAACAACAAGCTTGCCATCATCTTGGCTAATTGAGAGAGCATTATAGCCTACAACCTAACCATGTTTGCAATACAGTTGTGCAGTAAATAATAAAAAATTTTACTTTGCGGCTGTTTTTTGAGTTCAACATAGTATTGAGTCATCAGCGGCATTATGATTAGCGTCTTGAATAATCCACACAGAGAAGAAGATGAAGCTGAACTCACGACAAGATGAAGCGGTAAAATATGTATCGGGTCCTTGTCTCGTCCTTGCCGGGGCAGGATCGGGAAAAACTCGCGTGATTACCAATAAAATTGCCTATTTAGTTCAGCAGTGTGGATATAAGGCGCGTAATATTGCCGCGGTGACTTTTACCAATAAAGCTGCCCGAGAAATGAAAGAACGCGTTGGTCAAACATTAGGTAAAGCGGAAGCTCGTGGCCTTATTGTGTCAACGTTTCATACCCTTGGCTTAACCATTATTCGTAGAGAATATAAAACGTTAGGGTTAAAACCGGGTTTCTCATTATTTGACGATCAAGATCAGTTGGCCTTATTGAAAGAGCTCACGGAATCTCAGTTAGAGGGCGATAAAGATTTGTTGCGCCAGTTATTGAGTAGCATCTCTAATTGGAAGAATGACATGATATCGCCATCGCAAGCTAAAGCGACTGCAAAGGGTGAGCAACAACAACTTTTTGCTTTTTGTTATGAGTGTTATCAAAAACAGATGCAAGCGTATAACGCGTTAGACTTCGATGATTTGATCTCACTACCCGTTCGACTCTTGCGTGATCATCAAGAGGTGAGAACGCGCTGGCAAAGCCGTATCCGATATTTACTCGTTGATGAATATCAAGACACCAATAACAGCCAATATCAATTGGTCAAATTACTGGTTGGTGAGCGTGGGCGCTTAACCGTCGTCGGTGATGATGATCAATCGATCTACTCTTGGCGAGGCGCTCGACCACAAAATTTGGTCCAGCTAGGTCAAGATTTTAGTCATTTAAAATTGATTAAATTAGAGCAGAACTATCGTTCAACCAGTCGAATTTTACGTGCCGCGAACATTTTGATTGCTAATAATCCCCATGTTTATGAAAAAGTATTGTTTTCCGACATTCCTGATGGGGAAAAACTCAAAGTTATTCTGGCCAATAATGAAGATCATGAAGCAGAACGAGTGACCGCTGAACTGATTGCCCATAAATTTCTTAACCGCACCGAATACCGTGATTACGCGATTTTATATCGTGGCAACCATCAATCGCGCTTGATTGAAAAGTCATTAATGCAGAACCGAGTGCCTTATAAATTATCTGGGGGAACGTCGTTTTTTGCCCGAGCAGAAATTAAAGACATCATGGCTTATTTACGAGTATTGGTGAATCCGGATGACGATAATGCCTTTTTACGGATTGTGAATACCCCGAAGCGAGAAATAGGGCCAGCGACCTTAGAGAAATTAGGCAGTTACGCGAACATGCGAGGAAAGAGCCTATTTGCAGCGAGTTTTGAATTAGGGTTGGAACAACATTTATCGGGGCGTGGCCTGGATAATGTACGACGTTTTACGCAGTGGTTAGTTGAAATTACCGATAATGCGGAACGTGGCAATACTGTCGAAGCCTTACGCTCGCTGGTACGCGATATTCACTACGAAGATTGGTTGTATGAAACGTCATCGAGCGCCAAAGCAGCAGAAATGCGTATGAAAAACGTTTCTGAACTTTATGCTTGGATTGTCGCCGATTTAGAAGGTGATAATTATGATCAAGAAGAGAAAACCCTAAGAGAAGTGGTTCAACGCTTAACTTTGCGTGACATGATGGAGCGTGGTGAGCAAGATGATGACAGTGATGCTGTACAGTTAATGACGCTGCATGCCTCGAAAGGATTGGAGTTTCCTTACGTTTATCTGATAGGCGCTGAAGAAGGTATTTTGCCCCATCAAACCAGTATTGATGAAGAGAATGTCGAAGAGGAGCGTCGTTTGATGTACGTTGGCATTACACGAGCACAGCGAGAATTAACTTTTACTGTTTGTAAAGAACGCCGCCAGTTTGGTGAACTGATTAAACCAACGCAAAGTCGATTTTTGGACGAGTTACCCTACGATGATGTTGAATGGGAAACGCAGAAAAAAGTACTTTCTCAAGAAGAGCGAATGAATAAAGGCCAAGCACATATCGCTAATTTAAAAGCCATGTTTAATAAAAAATAGTCAATATTGACGGATTTTTTTGATGCTACGGCGTGTTTTTATCGTGGATGAGGCGCCTTAGTATTAGGTATTCGTCATGAAACTGGCTTTTATCAGTCTGTTTTGTTGAAAAAGACGCCAAACAAGAAAAAAAGTTGAAAAAGTACTAGACGCCCTCAGGGGATATCCGTATTATTCCACTCCGCCGATAGGGCATGCGCCCGTAGCTCAGCTGGATAGAGCGTTGGCCTCCGGAGCCAAAGGTCGAAGGTTCGAATCCTTTCGGGCGCGCCATCCGGTTGGTTGATCAGGGTGTGTATTGGCAACATCAGTGGTGACTATAGCTCAGTTGGTAGAGCCCCGGATTGTGATTCCGGTTGTCGCGAGTTCGAGCCTCGTTAGTCACCCCATTATTTTGGTAGCAATGGCTTCCGTTCTTGATTTTTCGAGATAAAAAGATTATATCGGTGAGCAGCGCAACTTGGTGGCGCATCTCGAATTTGGGAACAGCGGACCAGAGGGCGACCCTCGATAGTTGTTCTTAAAGTCAAAAATTGTTTCGGTGAATAGCGCAGCTTGGTAGCGCATCTGGTTTGGGACCAGAGGGTCGGGGGTTCGAATCCCTCTTCACCGACCATTTTTCAATAAGTTGGTCAATAAGCTGACTTAAATCGTTAAAATACAGCTAACGATAAAAAAATTGATGGTGACTATAGCTCAGTTGGTAGAGCCCCGGATTGTGATTCCGGTTGTCGCGAGTTCGAGCCTCGTTAGTCACCCCATTATAAAGCGAATAAAATCTCGGTGAATAGCGCAGTTTGATAGCGCATCCCGGTTTTAGGAATGGCGGAGCAGAGGGGGACCCTCGGTAGTTGTTCTTAAAGTAAAAAAATTGTTTCGGTGAATAGCGCAGCTTGGTAGCGCATCTGGTTTGGGACCAGAGGGTCGGGGGTTCGAATCCCTCTTCACCGACCATCATAAAAAGCCCTAGTCGAAAGACTGGGGCTTTTTTCATGCGCTAAATTTAAAATGACATAGTGCTCTTGCTAGGAGCGGGGTTCGCCTGATATTCAAGCCCATCTCTTCACCGACCATGATAAGAAGCGCTAGTTGAGAGACTAGGGCTTTTCTTTATAAAGAATTCTTCTGCAAATCTGTGTTGTCCTGCGCTTTTCAATCGTTTATCGGTAAATTTATCTTTTCGAGTTTGCTTGTTGCTTTTATGTGAAAATTTTGCCAAATTGTTCAACTTGTAAATAACCAGAACAGTGGACTGGTCAAAAGGATTGATGGGTACTGACTGAATAATCAGCCATTTTATGGTCTGAATCAGTCAGTCTCAGACACGGATAATTACGCCATAGCGGTTGAGGTCTGGTTTGCATGTCACTTTTAGAAGTTAATAACTTACGAATAGAATATCCCTCACGTCATGGGGTTCATGTTGCGGTAAAATCACTCACATTGGATATTCAGCGCGGTGAAATTGTCGGTGTGGTGGGAGAATCTGGCGCTGGAAAATCGACTGTTGGTAATGCAATTATCGATTTATTGAGTCCACCAGGGACTGTTGCTGGCGGCGAAGTGTTTTTAAATGGCGAGAAAATTTCTGGTCTATCGATAGAACAAATGCGCCAAGTGCGAGGTTCAAAAATCGGTTTTATTTTTCAAGATCCGATGACCTCTTTAAATCCATTATTCACCGTTGAGCAACAGTTGACGGAAACCATTCATGCCAATATGAAAGTGAGTAATGAACAGGCTTACCAGCGTGCCTTAGCGTTGATGAACCAAGTGGGTATTCCCCAACCTGAAAATCGTCTTAAGCAATATCCTCACCAATTTTCCGGTGGTATGCGTCAAAGAGTGGTGATCGCTATCGCCTTGGCCGGAGAGCCTGATCTGATCATTGCTGATGAACCAACCACTGCGCTAGACGTGTCTATTCAAGATCAGATCTTGAGTTTGATTCGTGATTTGTGTAAGAAAAATAATGTTGGCTGTATGCTGGTGACCCATGATATGGGCGTCGTTTCCAATGTGACTGATCGCGTTGCTGTGATGTATCGGGGCGATTTAGTCGAATTTGGACCAACAGCGAAAGTGCTTGGCGACCCAGATCATCCTTACACACGTAGCTTGATTTCAGCTGTCCCACGTTCGGATATCAAATTAGATCGATTTCCCCTGGTCAGCTACATCGAACAAGCCAGTGAGCTAGCTCCACTGGATATCAAAACTCATTGGTTAGGACAAAGCCAAGATCAGCGCGCCTATACGGGTCCACTTTTGAATGTTGAGCGGGTTAACTTGCGCTTTGTGACTAAGGACTCCCTATTTGCCAGTCGCCGTGAGTATGTTCAAGCCTCGAATAACGTCAGTTTTCAAGTTCATGAGGGGGAAACCTTTGGGCTGGTCGGTGAATCGGGATCGGGTAAATCCACTATTGCGCGAGTCATTGCTGGCTTGTATCAGCCGAATGAAGGTAGAGTCACTTTTGAAGGCATTGATCTTACAGCGTTAAAATCAGAGAAGCAGCGCCGCCCCATTCGTCGTCAGATGCAAATGGTATTTCAAAATCCATACACGTCAATGAATCCTCGTATGAAGGTGATGGACATCATCGCGGAACCGATACGTTTCCACCGTTTAACGGATAATGAATCGCAAACGCGGCAAATCGTACACGATCTTTTAGAGTATGTCGGCTTAGGGCGAATGGCTGGGGTTAAGTATCCTCATGAGTTTTCCGGTGGTCAGCGTCAACGAATTTCGATTGCTCGAGCTCTCGCGACTCGCCCTCGTTTATTGATTTGTGATGAACCGACTTCTGCTTTGGATGTTTCTGTACAAGCACAAATCTTGAATTTATTAAAAGACTTACAACAAGAGCTCAACTTAACCATGTTATTCATCAGTCATGATTTGCCGGTGATTCGCCAAATGTGTGACCGAGTCGGGGTGATGAAGATGGGGACCTTATTAGAAGTGGCTCCGACAGAACAATTATTCTCTCATCCACAACATGAATACAGTCAGCAATTAATTTCGTTAATGCCAGAGTTCACCGGACTAAGAGAGCAGAAAGTCTCTGCCTAATGTGCGGTGGCGTTAACCGTTAATCATCGATTATCGACGTAACATCTCATAATCAAAACAACCCATAGGGATATTGATTCCCGCATAAGGAGTTATGCAATGAAAATCATTAAAAGCAAGCTAGCCCTAGCCTTAATTGCTGCTGGACTGAGTTTTTCGCTCAACGCAGCACAAATAAAAATCGCTTACGATTCAGACCCGGTATCGATGGATCCTCATGAGCAGCTCTCTGGCGGTACACTTCAGTTATCGCACATGGTGTTTGACCCGCTGATTCGTTTTACTCAAGACATGCAATTTGAAGCCCGTTTAGCGAAATCTTGGCAGCGTTTGGATGATGAAACCATGCGCTTTCATTTGCGCGAAGGCGTCAAGTTTCACTCTGGTAATCCTTTCACGGCTGATGATGTGATATGGACGTTCAATCGCTTGAAAGAGTCGGCCGATTTTAAAGGTATTTTTGAGCCGCTAGCTTCGATCAGTAAAGTGGATGATTATACGGTGGATATTAAAACCCATGGTGTTTATCCCCTGATCGAAAACGTTGCGACCTATATTTTCCCGATGGACAGCCAGTTCTACTCTGGCAAGACCGCTGATGGCAAAGATAAAGCGGAAATTGTCAAACACGGATCTTCCTTTGCTTCTTTAAATGCTTCGGGCACAGGCCCTTTCATTATTACTCATCGTGAGCAGGGTATTCGTATGGAGTTTGCTCGCTTTACGGATTACTGGGATACAGCCAGCAAGGGTAATGTTGAGAAACTGACTCTCGTGCCGATCAAAGAAGATGCAACCCGTGTGGCGGCATTATTATCCGGTGGCGTCGATATGATTGCACCTGTCTCGCCTAATGATTACCAACGCATTCGTAATGCGCGTGATGTTGAGCTGTACACCATGCCGGGTACACGCGTGATCACCTTTCAATTAAACCAAAATAGTCATGAAGCCCTACGTGATGTACGTGTTCGTCAAGCGATTGTCTATGCGATTAATAATCAAGGGATTGTTGATCGTGTTATGCGCGGCGCGGCGACGGCCGCTGGTCAGCAAAGCCCAGTCGGTTATGCCGGTTATAACGAGAATCTCAAACCGCGCTTTGATCTTGAAAAAGCCAGACAATTGATGAAAGACGCTGGTTATGAACAAGGCTTTAATTTGTCGATGATTTCGCCGAATAACCGCTATGTTAATGACGATAAAATTGCTCAAGCCGCTTCTGCAATGCTTGCTCGTATCAATATTAAAGTTGATTTGAAAACCATGCCTAAAGCGCAATATTGGCCAGAATTTGATAAATGTGCAGCGGATATGTTGCTGATTGGCTGGCACCCAGATACAGAAGATTCCGCTAACTTTACTGAGTTTTTAACCATGACGCGTAATGAGCAAACGGGTAAAGGGCAATACAACTGTGGTCACTACTCTAATCCAGAAGTGGATGCTTTGGTCAATGCGTCTAACGTTGAGACCGATTTAGCCAAACGCAGCGAGATGTTGAAAAAGGTAGAAGAGATCTTATACAACGAAGCGGCATTCGTACCATTGCATTGGCAAGATCCTTCTTGGGCGGCGAAGAAAAACCTAGAGTTAGCGCCGATCATCAATGGTATGGACTTCCCTTACTTTGGCGATTTGGTGGTTAACAAGTAGCGTTTAGATAACCTTTCTGAAATGTTTGAAGTTGAGGAAAGGTTGCCCTCTCAGACGGCAACCTTTTTTCTTCTTTAAAGCGGTCGTTTTATTGTGGTTGATGTGGTCATCAACCCGACAAGAGTTATGGATAGTGTAAGGGGCAGGGAATGTTTTCTTTTTTGATCAAACGTCTATATCAGGCACTGATCGTCATGTTTGTGATTAGCTTGGTGGCGTTTGCCATTCAAGATAATTTAGGCGATCCGTTGCGTGAACTGGTTGGGCAATCGGTGTCAGAAGCACAGCGTCAAGCGATGCGTGATGAGTTGGGGCTTAATGACCCATTTTTAGTCAAATATAGTCGTTTCTTGGGCGCGGCAATCAAAGGTGATTTAGGGACCTCCTACTTTTTTAAACGTCCAGCGGCTGAGGTGATTTTAGATAAACTGGTTGCGACACTTGAGCTAGTTTTTGCCGCGACCGTGATTATTATTACTTTATCCATTCCATTAGGCGTCTATTCGGCTATTCATCCTAAACGGCTGTTTTCGAAACTGATTATGGCTGGCAGCAGTATCGGTATTTCGATCCCCGTCTTTTTGACCGCCATTATGTTGATGTATGTGTTTTCCATTGAACTGGGCTGGTTGCCTTCTTATGGCCGCGGGCAAACCACCAATGTTTTCGGCTGGCAGTCGGGATTATTTAACCTCAATGGGTTAAGCCATTTAGTGTTACCAAGTATCGCCTTGTCTTCGATAATGCTACCTCTCTTCATTCGTTTAGTCCGAGCAGAGATGTTAGAAGTTTTAAACTCTGAATACATTAAGTTCGCTAAAGCCAAAGGCTTAGCGATGAATAAAATCTATTTTCAACATGCTTTAAAAAACACCCTATTACCGGTGTTGACGGTAGGCGGTGTACAAATTGGTACCATGGTGGCGTATACCATTTTGACCGAAACGGTCTTTCAGTGGCCGGGGACTGGATTGCTCTTTTTGGAAGCGATTAATCGTGTTGATACACCGCTGATCACGGCTTACGTAATTTTTGTCGGGTTAATTTTTGTCGTGACCAATACGATCGTTGACTTACTGTATGGATTAATTAATCCGACGGTGAATCTCACCGGAAAAGGAGCCTAATCATGACGGCAATAACAACCATGCCCTCCGCTTGGCAGCGCTTTAAACAATCGGATTTTTTGTATTATTTTTTACGCGATAAAGTAGCGATGGTCAGCTTTGCGCTATTTAGTGTTTTTTTACTGTTAGCCTTGTTAGCGCCTGTGATAGCGCCGACGAACCCTTATGATCTCGCCAGTATCGACATTATGGATTCTGAGCTGCCTCCTATGTGGATTGAGGGCGGTGATGGGCAATTTGTATTGGGTACCGATGGGCAAGGACGAGATATTCTCTCAACCATTTTGTATGGCTCGCGCTTATCGCTGACGATAGGCTTTCTCGCCGTTGGGTTACAGCTTATCTTGGGGATCATTATTGGCCTTTCTGCGGGCTATTTTGGTGGGCGTATCGACAGTTTTTTAATGCGTTTTGCCGACATTCAACTCTCTTTTTCGACCATGATGGTGGCAATCATCGTTTCGGCGATTTTTAAAGCCAGTTTTGGCGGCGAATTTTATAGCCAATATGCGGTGATCATGCTGGTGGTGATCATCGGTATTGCGGAGTGGCCTCAGTATGCTCGAACCATTCGCGCATCCGTGTTAGCTGAAAAGCAAAAAGAGTACGTTGAAGCGGCACGCGTGATGGGGTTCAAGTCGCTACGGATTATGTTTCGACATATTTTGCCTAACTGTTTATCACCAATCTTAGTCATTTCAACAGTTCAAATTGCCAATGCGATCATGTCTGAAGCAGCGTTGTCGTTTCTTGGTCTAGGATTACCCGTTGATCAACCGTCTTTAGGAGCGTTAATTAGTACCGGATTTAAGTATATTTTCTCTGGCGCGTGGTGGATAACCGTATTCCCCGGCATTATTTTGATCAGCCTAGTGTTGGTGATTAACTTGTTGGGCGATTGGCTGCGTGATGTCTTCAATCCTAAAATTTACAAAGGTTGAGGCCTAGCTGATTGATTTTATATCGATATGCCACTTACACTGAGAGTCGTCATTGAGGACGACTCTCTTTCTCAGGACATCGATGTTGGCGTGATTTTCGCAGTGGTTTTGAGGCCATGAGTTCGCAGCGAATCAAATCACTGTTGTCACTAGAGTCGGGATAACGATAGATATGGGAATCAGCACAATCAACACGGCACCGCGAGGGCTCGTTTACCTACTATTGGGCGGAGCTTTATTCTTTAACGGCCGATTATTTGCTCAAGAGGCACTTTGCGAAGCAACGCAAGCCTCTAGCGAACAGTTACCGGTTCTGGCCAGTGATTGCCCGATCGGTGATGGGTTATGGGGCAATAGTCAGCCACGTTCAAGTCAATCTCAGTTCTGGATCCAATGTGGTTTACTTGATAAGCCCTTATCCCTTGAGCAAGCGAAACCTATCTATCAGCGTA
The DNA here is from genome assembly GCF_963878025.1 of Vibrio sp. 11986-1-5. Classification (NCBI taxonomy): domain Bacteria; kingdom Pseudomonadati; phylum Pseudomonadota; class Gammaproteobacteria; order Vibrionales; family Vibrionaceae; genus Vibrio; species Vibrio sp. 11986-1-5. Next base: position 44,526 of record NZ_CAWNVW010000006.1, on the reverse strand, counting down.
TTTCAACCCATGTATGGATGAAACCCGAAGGGCGCGCCACACGCTGTTTGATTGGCCCTTATGATAATTTTACCCAAGCTCGCAGTGAGTTGATGCTGGTTAATAACCTTGCCGCTTATCGTGAATCGTTTATTCGAGAAATTCGCCCATCAACACCTCCTCCCTCAACGGTGACCACTCCAACCACGGTCAGTCCGGCAAAACAGGCAGAACGAAAAGTGGCGGAAAGCGGTGTGGCGGCAATTCAACCGCTGCGTTCTGCTCGGCCAGTAAGTGCTTCTGAAGATGTTGAGATCCGTCATCAAGCGACAATTAATGGCACGACTTACGTCGTTCCTTATAGCTTTGCGACAAATAAGTCGTTTTATATGGAGCACAACCAGCCATGGAATCGACTCAGTTATGACGAGGCAAGAACGCTCTGTCAGCAACAAACGATGCGTTTAGTAAATCAGCAAGAGTGGCAGCAGCTATTAGCCAGTCAGATTGCCGAGCGAGATCAGTGGCCATTGTACATTCCCTATTGGGGAGAAGGCCGTAAAGGGTTATTTGCCAGCGGTAAAGTGACTCAACTGCAAGGTAATTCGAAGCTGAATGTATTGTGTGTGAAGTCTGCACAATAAAGCCGTAGAGAGTGATTTAAGATGATTATTGAAGAATTCATCGATATTTCACTAACACTATCCATTCAGCAATAATCGTAATCACTGTCTATACTTTGCTCATTGGTAGCCGCTCTGTTATGGGGCATATGCTGTTACTAACTGGAGGAGTTAGCATGAGTAAAGGTATTAAGTTATTAATTATCAGCTGGTTAAGTTTGTTTTTTTCTGCACCATTGTGGGCTAATGTGACGTGGCAAGGCCATTGTCGAGACCGAATCCCCTATCTTTATTTTGAAAATGGTCAGTGCAAAGGGCCGGGTGGGGATGTGATCACTCAAGTCATTGGTAAATTAGGCCATCAAGTTCAGTGGACGCAAGTGCCTTGGGCGAGAACCATTGGCGTTGCGCCACAAGGCGGTGTTGACTTAATCCCCTTACACTCGATGGATGAGGAGCGCGAGGTCTATTTACATCCACTACTCATGGGTTATGGTCAAAGAGAGGTCTTTTATTTTACCCGGAAAAACTCTGATATCGATGCTAAAGATTTTGATGAAATCGTCAGTAAAGGGTATGTCGTTGGCGCATTAAATGGCAGTTTTTATAGTTCACAATTCAATCAAAATACCGATCAGCTACGGACCATTTTCGTCACTAGTGGCGATCAAATTATTAATATGCTTAAGGCGGGACGATTTGATTTGGCAATCACTTCGGAGCAGCATGGACTTGAAGTGTTTGAAAGTGATCCCGAACTGAGAAAAATCAGTTATACGGATGTTTCGCTCAATGGACGCTTTTTCAGCGTACCTAGACGCTCAGCAAATTATCAATACATTAATCAATTAGAGGCTGCATTGACTGAAATGCGCCGTTCTGGGGAAATCACCCGGATATTTGAGTCTTACGGTTTAGAAGCGCCGATTCAACAAGAGTGATTACGTTAAGACAAGTGCATAAAAAACTGCGAGCCAAAACGTGAGCTCGCAGTTTTATTAGGATGAGAGGCTACCTCATAGTAGCATGATACTCTTTATTTTCGACTCTGGAGATATTCTGGAAAGTCACGCTTATCAAGGCTTAGTAAGCATTTTCCAGATAAGTGAAAAAATTAAAAAAATTTTAAGATATTTGAGTCTGGAAAAGTTTGTTTTCCAGACTCTATTACTAAAATCTATTGATGATCTATTAAGATATCTGCACCGATAGTGAGTATTGTGTCCCCTTTCTTTGTTACACGTATGAGATTGTCTTTTTCTAGGGCTTTTAGGACCTTCTTCATTGCCCAACCTCCTTTTGACGAAGGGACATTTAGCCCAATCTTTTCTGGCTCAATAAAACTATTTAGCCCATCTATTGAGCATAAAGACATAAATCTAGAGTGAGCTTTATGTTCTAAAAAGACTTTTTTCCTATCGATATCTATCCATTCAATTAAAGTAAGAATGTCTTCATAGTGTTTTAGTAATAGGCTGCAACTTGCTAGTTTTCCGTACACTGGTCGTTGGTAGTCAGTTGTTCCTGTTTGAGGGCAGTCATAATGAAATTTCCAAATAGCCTCATGATGGGAAAGCCTATTTCTAAGTTCTCTAATTTTAGTGAATTTGCCTTCTATGTCCTGCCTTGTTGAGCCCTGAGGAGCGTTTGGAAAAACGATTGGTATTAGGTTTGGCCATAGAAGAGAGTTAGATCTTGTATCTTCATATTTATCCGACAAAAGATTGGTCCAAAAGCCGAAATCTAGCCCAGAAATTACCCTACTAGCATTAACAACTTTTCCTGCCGCTGTAATGCGCCGTTTTGCATTTCGAATTTGGTCTTCTTCCCATATTCTTTTTTGAATAACTCTGTGACCATAATTATCAAGTAGAAAATTGTTTGCATCTACTTGTTGATGTGGGCTGGGATTCGTAACTCTTTTATATCTCTGGTTGTTCCTCAGAGAACTACGCCCTTTATATTCTGGTAGAGAAAAAATCCAGTTTCTATCTGTGCTATAGAGTCCATTAGCACCACTTGGGGGGGTGTTTTGTATCGCTTGATCAATCGCATTTCTCAGTGTGATTTCTAAACACTGAAGAGCGGGGAGTAGCGCGCCGCTGAGAGCTTTGTTCCAGTGATATGCGGCTAGGGCTTGTGAAGAGGTAACCTTGAGATGATGTTCATAGATATCTAGTCTGTCGCTAGATATTAAGTTGCTCATTATTTATCCCTTAAATATTTAAAACTGGTTGACTACTGAAAATAGTACGCCTAATATTGACTACATCAAGGCGGAGTCGCCTCTTCTTAGAGGTCTCTAGCGAAAAAGTAGTACGGAAAAGCCACCTTCGGGTGGCTTTTCTCGTTCTTGTGCCGATGAGAAGGTAGTCGGCGAATCATTCATTGTCTTCATTCTTTAGCTTCTCTATCACCACTAGTGGTTTCTTTTTGTTTGCTGGTGACAATTGTTCAGTACCTGTCACTAGTTGAGCATCAAGACTGTACCTGCAAAAACTCAATTAACTCGGTGTTCAAAAATGTTGGTGTGGATCACTTTTCTTTCCAGCGAATAACGAGAGATTTTCTACTCTGTTACTACCCCTAACTGGTTAAAATTTAACAGTGACATCTACCTTGCAAGAGAGGGCCATGTTGGTTGTGATACAAGTTTAATATTTGCTCGGAAGTTATTGAACTGCCCCCCTCCTGATATGTTTCTGATTTTCATTTTTTCACAAAAAACTAGCGTAATTCTTTATTTTTTTTCATTAATCTGGTATAAGTTTCATTTATGTTGGTTTTTTTTCAAGTTTGCATCGATTTCAATGTCGAGCAAATGGTGACTCAGATGCTGTTCATACCAGAAATTTTGAAAATTATAGAGGGAGGAATTAAAAGCAATCCCTCTCAAGTTGTTGCATATGCAGAGCTACTCGCTGATAAGATGGAAAAAGAGGGTATGGGAAGACCTGCTGAGAATATTAGGAAGAAACTTTTTTCTAAGCCAGGAGCTGGTTTTGGTTCGACGTCGGTAACGAGTTCACAAGGTACTGTTTTACCAGTGGATAGAGATAGCCGTTTGACTTTAGGTGATGAAACCAATCCATGTGTAACTGATATTTCTGTTCAGCTACCACAGAGCGTAGAAGAATTAGTCAGGGAATTTTTATCATTTATTGATAAGGCTCATTTGTTGGCAGATGCTGGAGTTGGAATTACTCCATCAATGCTGATATATGGTCCTCCAGGTTGCGGTAAGACACAGTTAGCTAAGTATATAGCCGCACGTTTGGATTTGCCCTTGATAACAGCACGAGGTGATACTCTTATATCATCTTTTTTGGGGTCTACTGCTAAGAATTTGAGAAGCTTGTTTGATCATGCAGCGCAAAGACCTTGTGTATTATTCTTAGATGAATTTGATGCATTTGCAAAAGCACGAGATGACCAGCATGAGCTTGGTGAATTGAAGAGAGTTGTTGTAAGCCTCTTGCAGAACATTGATGCTTTACCTGAGGGTACAATACTACTAGCAGCGACTAACCATGAAGATTTGCTAGATCCAGCAGTATGGAGGAGATTTGCTTATAGAGTAAAAATTCCTCTTCCTGATAGTGATACCCGAGAAAAGTTAATTAAAGACTTTTTAGGTAATTATGGCCCGACGAACGTTAAGACTATTGTTGAAATAACAGATGGGATGAGTGGTGCTTTGATTGAGCAGGCTTGTAAATCAGAAATTCGGAATGCAATTATAAATGGTTTTGAACATGTGGATATTGATTCCCTGGTATTAAAACTAGTTGGCGAAATGTATCAAGATATCATTCGTTCTGAATTAAGTGTGGAAGAAAAAGCGATACAGTTAAGAGAAAAAAATAGAAAAGTTTTTACTGTTAATCGCTTGTCGGCACTGTTGGGAATTTCTATAGGTAAAGTTTCAAAAATCACATCGACAAAAGGCTAGAACTCATGAATAAGAAAGACAATCCGATTCAAGTTGTTTCGATACGTGAAACTGATCATCGTCCTCCAGGCTTGGTTAATACTAAAGACAAAGTATTTGGAGATGGAGCAAGCAGAGAAAGGCGCTTGCAACTAGTAAATGAGGTTAAAGATGTATCGGACTATTTTAGGTTGTCTTTTAATTTGTGGCCTAAATTGCCAGTTGTTGCAAAAGTTACATTAAAAGAAGAAGCATTGGCAAAGTCTCATAGACCAACGGCTTTGTTTTCAAAAAGAACATGTCCAATTATTGGAACTATGGATTATGGTGAACTGTTAGTTAGTGCAACTCAATCTGGTCTTAATGAGCTGCAAAAACGCATTAAAAATAATACAGCAAAGAAGCAAACCGCAAATATTTCAGCAATAGAGAAAATCGAACCCTATGTAGCAGCCGAATATATCTCTCGAATTTCTGGATATGATAATAAGAAAGTTAAGTTAAAACTCTTTGATCATAAAGATCATGAGAAAAATGCGTCATTGGAGCAGGCTTTTTCTGAATATCTTCATAAGAATCAACTTCATGTTAAAAAAGTTAGTTATGGAAAACAGGAAGTATTAACCATTGATTTTCATAAAGGTATAGAGAAAAAACTGGCAGAGTTTGTTGGATTAAGATCTGCAGCTCCAATGCCTGATTTTTTTCCTTTAGATATGGATGTTCAAGTCACACCGGTGACTAATGCTAGTGCAGAACAATGCCCGCCACCTTTGGCTGGTGAGGAATATCCTGTTGTAGGAGTTATTGATTCGGGAGTCTGTCCAAGATGCACATTATTGGCCCCTTGGGTAATTGCTAGAGAATCCTATGTTCCTTCTGGGTTGGAAGATTACGGTCATGGCACGATGGTGGCAGGTCTGATAGCAAATAGCCACTACTTGAATCATCGTGATCCCGCATTCCCAACATCTCAAGCAAAAATTGTTGATGTTAATGTTTTTCCTAAAAACTCAAATGTTTCAGAGGAAGAACTAGTCGCAATTATTGAAGAGGTTGTTACTAAATATCCAATGGTTAAAGTCTGGAATCTATCTCTAGGGGCTTCTTGTCCAGTTAGCTACAGTGAATTCTCTGATTTTGCCCGATTTTTAGATGAAATGCATGATGATCATGGTTGTTTATTTGTTGTTGCTTCGGGTAACCAAAATGATATGTCGTTGTGGCCGACAACGTTAAAGGATCCTATTTTAAATAGAGTATCTTCTCCAGGGGACTCAATTAGAGCTCTTACTGTTGGGAGTATTGCACATAAGGACACTCCGGCAACGTTAGTTAAGGCTGGTGAACCTTCTCCTTTCTCACGTATTGGCCCTGGGCCTTGCTATATTCCAAAACCAGAAGTTACTCACTATGGTGGGAATAATGCAGCAAATGGAGGTTTTGCTCAGACAGGTGTTTTGTCAATGGGTCCAAATAATATGATCTATGAGTCGATAGGTACAAGTTTCTCCACTCCAATTGTTAGTGGTCAGGCCGCTTCATTACTTCATTATTTAAAGGGTTATAGTGCAGATGGTATTCCGCCAGAACGAATCAAAGCTTTGGTCATACATTCTGCTTTGTTAAATAGCCCCAAAGTTAACTCCGCATCGATCAATGGAAATGGATTTGGAAAGCCCGCAGATATAGTGGATATACTGTATTGTGATCCCCATTGCATAACTCTTTTCTTTGAGACTGATTTAAAATATGGTGGCTTTGAGTTTGAAAGATACCCTTTTCCTATTCCTGATTGTTTAATAACTGATGACGGTAAGTTTAAAGGAGAGATTGCTATGACCTTAGTGTATTCTCCTATCACAGATAAAGATTATGCTTCAGAGTATTGCCGGACCAATGTTGATGCTGGCATGGGCAGTTATGATAAGGATGAAGAAGGTAAAAGAAAATTTAATTCACGGGTGCCGCCAGCTCCTAAGGATATGAGTAAGTTATATGAAAAGTCACGAATAGAGCATGGCTTTAAGTGGTCCCCTGTGAAAGCGTATCATCACATATTTCCTCAAGGTGTTAGTATTGACACATGGCGATTGAAATTAAAAGTTGAGCGACGGGCTGAAGAGGAAAAACCTGATATTCCTCAACGAGTATCATTAATTGTCAGTTTGAGATCCTTAGATCCGACTCAGCCTGTGTACAACCAAGCTATTCGGAAGATGATTCAGTCTGGTTGGGTTACTCATGATATAGATATTAACTTGAGAGTAAGGTCATAAGTCGTACTAATTTAGCCTCAGAGCTGCGTTCTGGAATCTGAGGCTAAATTATTCTTTTGGAAGCTTTAACCGAGTTGTATCGGACTCCAATTCCGTTATTTGATATTGATATTGCTCAATCATCAAAGCCAATTGATTGTGCTGGCTAGCCATACTAGCAAGTTGATCTTTCATTTCTTCTACTTGATCACGGTACTTTTCTTTCAGTTTTATTTCCTTATTTAATCGCTCTCTTAAGCTGGAAATCTTATCCTCATACGCGTTTTTGGCTTTGAGTTTTGGTGAATTAAGAACAACTGAGTCTTTTATTTTTTGCACTATATCTTTGTAGTAATAGGCAGAGCCATCACCTAATCCAGCTTCTTCTTCGACAGCCTTAACGGATATCTTCCTGGAAGGATCAACACGGTGAGTTTTTCCCGATAAGATTCTTTCTAGTGCTTGCTCTAGTTCAACCTGCGTAATTTGGGATTTGCTCATATTTTCCGTTGCCTATCTCAAATCTTGTGAATGGAATCTGGAATTTGTGGAGAACTTTTTCAGCGGCTCTGATTTGGGTAATAAAATGTGAATACATGGAAGCGGTTAACGAACCGATTGCTTCCATATCAAGAACTTGTTTGCATACCCATTGATAGCGTTTGCTCCAGTTTTCAGCTTTTTCTTTATCTATGAGTTGATTTTCACAGCTCATACAGTTGGCTGGAGAACTAACCTTATGCATCTGGCATTCGTAGCCAGCCATACAGTAAGAGTGTAGCGTGCCTACAAGAGTTAATCGACCAGCTTTTACATGCTCATTAATCGCATCCCATGATTTATATTTTTTGTGAAGAGATATTCGGTTTTTATTGATTGAGCCGGCCATGTGTCCCATTAGTTGACCAGAATCCCAGCCTTTATACCACTCGTGAATTTTTTGAGTCGTTGATTCTTGGATGACATCATTAATAAAAGACTGAAGCTCCGTGTCGATCTGTAGTGCTTTTATTTTACTTGCAAGTCCTCCTTCTCCATACCATTCGGTTGTAGGCAGATCTAAGTGTTTGAATTGTTGTTTAATTGCGATGTCATGACACAAGTTGTGTCTTTTGGAAAATACGGCGAATGTTCTACGTAATTGATGCGTTGTTAAAGGCCATACACAACCTTCAGTAATTCTTTCATCAGCGTGATTTGGTTCTCTATTTGGATTAATCATTTCAAATTCAATTAAGTCTTGCTCTGTAATGATTGCACCGGCATCTTTACATAACCTGTTGAAATGAGTACGCATGTTTCCGTCTTGACGTATAATAGGCTTTTGAGCTTTTCTACCTTGACCTAGCCACAGGCAACTTGAGTCGTGATTACTCATAGGGTCATCGTCTTCAAGTAATTGAATTCTCATATAGCGGGATATTGCTTCCGCAAGTTCAATCGCTTTTCGTGTAAGAGGAGTTGTTACCCACTCAGCACTCTTTCCTATCCCTTGACTGAATTTATGTTGTTCAGATTGAAGGACGCTATATGTTCGTCCATACACTTCTTTTTCTTTATAGCTATTCGAATGGAGGCAGAATAACTCTGAACGGCGCATCCCTGTCAGAGCACCACAGACAATATAGCAAGCTGTCTGCAATTCAATTACTTTACCTTGAACTTTTACTGCATGCTTTGGCAACAAATTTCCTAATTCAGAGTTCCCTAAGTGTGCTTCAAATATGCTTTGATAGCTAAATGGTTGATGTTTGTTAACCTCGACTCGATAATCTGAAGACGCTTCATCAAGCCAGTGCCAAGTGCCTGTTTTTATTTTATCATCAACTCTTCTTTTACCTTCTTCATAGTTTTGTCTCATGTCGTGCAAAAGTTCATATATTTCTTCTTTGTACGGGTGGTACTTTTCTATTAATCCAAAACAATGACCATAAATCTTCTCCATTAAACGGGTTGGTATTGCATAAAATTGATTCTTACTTTCGAGCCTATTTTTCCCTGTGATCTCTCTAGAAAAAGCCGTTTGTGTATAGCCTTCTGGGATTATAATATTTATAGGTAGGTATCTGGCGACTTTTGCAGCATGCATTAGAGCATTAAATAACCCTTCAACTTGAGCTACGCTGTAATTTAGTTTTCGTATATATATACAAAATTGACTAAAAACCAAATTTGAGCTTAAGCATTCTATGGAGGAGTAACCTTCACTATCTAGAAATTTATATACGATACATAGCTTAGAATATCGGGCGATTAGTGTGGATGGTTTTATCACTGCCCCTTTTCTGTGGTGACCGGCAATATATAACCATGAAAAACAAATTAATTTCATTTCTCTAGCTAAATGGTCATCAATAATCTTCGAGAATACGATACTTTTTTTATAGGTGATTCTCGCATCAAGGTACGCTTGAAAGTTCCATTCTTCATCACCCATATAGCTTCTAGGAGAGCCGTCGTAATTTTTAGTTACAACAACACCTTCCAACTCTCTATATTTTTTATCAGCAAAAAGCTGAATTATCCTTCTGTATTCAGAAATGTTTTCTTGCAAAATATTCTTGGGTAACTCAAAAAGAGGTGTCATATTTTTTTCCTAAAAGTCTATGTTGATGCCTTCTGGCCATAGAGGGTGTCTTCCCTCATTCTGTAGTTTCTTTTCTGCTAATCTTTTTACTTTGGGATGGATGGTGAAGACAATTCGATTGATCGAATTTAAAAGGTCTGAATAGTTTTTATTAAAATGTTGCTCACTGAGGTGGTGAACTTTTGAATCAATGATGGATTCTCGATAACTCAGTAAACACCAGATATCCTCAACACTTTCAATGATGACCTGATTGTCACAATTGAAGCAATTATGAATGTCAGAACAAGCCAGGTGGTCAACGTTAAAGTCTTTCGGGCTAAAGTGATTCCTCCTTCGATATTTGTCAGCCTGACTGGAATAGACATTTTTGCAGCCCGTTCCTATAATCGTTTTTTCGCCGTTCTTATCTGCATATTTTGCAAGGAATTCCTCGTACGGAAGAACTTCTAACCCCAACTCTTTTTTTGCAAATTCTTTTGCAGCATTAATATCTGAACATCTAGCCGCGCCTTCAATTGTGTGAGTTGCTGCAAGCAATTGTTTTTGGTTCTCAACCTGATTTCCGGAAGAATAGTGCTTTGATAATGTGTATGGGGTATTGCCTAAGAGCAATGCTGTTTCAGTTGCATTTCCCGTTTTTGCTAAATAGCGGTAACTTCCACTGGCACGAAATTTCGAAGCCATTGGCCGTAATGGCTCACCATCATCAGATTTTAGAGAAAACATCTCATACAGCCATTTAGAGAAGGTTTGTATATGTCCTTGTTCTAAGGGAGCGATATTTCCTTTTTTAGCCTGCCAAAGAAGATGAGGTTCTGACGAAATAAGGTTACTTAGTTTCAATAACTGTTCAAAAAAACGAAGGGCAATTTTGGGGACATGATACGTACCGTTATCCCCAATCGATATAGATACATACTTATTTGCTCTAGGCTTTAAAACACTTTGTTCAAACCATTTTCCTCCTTCAAATATTTTCTCTTTAGGTTTTGTCATGTTCAGGAGGACAGTCGTATTACCCCATGTGTAATACGACAACATGAAGTAGGCTGCACTAAAACATTTTGTTACTGGGGAGGCTATCTCATGCGTATGTTGATTATAGGTAAAGGATGCAGTTCTTTGATTGCCTGAGGCATTCAAGTGAACCTCGGGATTATCTATTATTTGTTTGGAAATTTGCCTGAAAAAGGAATTAATAATTTTGATTAAGGAAGACAGCTCTCGATCTGAATAGCCTTGAGTTGGATTAGGTTCAGATCGAAACAAACCATACGGGGAAAACCATTCTGAGCTTGGGTTTCCAAGCATTTCCAAACATTTTTTTGAACAAGAAATCATTTTCCGCGCAGAGTTGGTATTCATTGAAGAGATACGAACTTGTTCTATCAAATGTCTTTCCCATGACTCAACTGCAGCTGAGCTTTCTGGATTAAGTTTTTTCGAATCACAAAAGCGAACGTACTTCGCAAAATCTCTTAGGTAGCTTTGTTTTGTCAGATCAGAGTATTCGTTTGTCTCAGTAAATATTCTGTACCACCTCAGAACATCAGCATCTCGATTTGCAGGTTCTGCTTGTTGTAAATCTCTTTTAAAAGCAACGCCTTTGTAGAAAAAACGGGTGAAGTCATAAGTTAACGTTTGTTTGATTCCGGTACGAAGTTTGATTGTTAATGTCGGAGGAGAGTAAGTCATAACATTGCTTCCTCTAATATTTGGTCAAGCATAACAATCGCATTTTGGTTTGCTTTTTCTTTTCTTAAATATCGAAGATATTTCCATGTGGTTTTATCGTCTTTGTGTCCCATCCACCCCATAATCAAAGCTAAAGCATCACCAACTGGGAGATGGTTCATTAGTGAATCGAGGCGATAGGTACCATAGGTTGCTCTTAAATCATGAGTGCGGTGGCTAAAGACGATATTGTGTTTCTGTTGGATTTGGTGCTTTAGGCGACGAAAATGTTGTTGGACGTTGTTACTACAAAGAGGGTTACCTAAATTGTTAAGGAGAAGTGTTTTATGTGTATTATCAGTTTTACTCGCCCGTTTTAGTCGCCGATCACTAACCAAATAGTCATACATCTTGCGCATTAGTTGGTTAGGTATTTCTACTTTGCGTGTTTTGTTGAATTTAGTGTGTACGCCGTTATTAGCTCCGATTTCAACTTCGTATCGGCGAATATGTTGTTGAGGCATTTCAACAACCTCAAATGGAAATGTACAAGCTTCTTCAACGCGTAATCCAGACTGTATTTGTAGTAGCTGATGAATGATAAACTCTTCAGAACACTCTCTGAGACAGTCGGCAAAACAGAATAGCTCTTGTTGAGATAAAGGATTGAGTTTTTGTTGTTCATTTCTTGCTGGCTTCCTGATTCTCAGATCAGTTGATCGCACTGCGAATCTCGGGTTGTTATGATTCATTATTCCTGAATTGGCGATATGAACTATTTGATAATTAAATGGTTTATTCTCTTCTGTGAAGGTAATAAACCTTTCATGAGCTGCCCATTCATAGAATTTGATGACATGAAGAATGTACATAGATGCTGTAGAAAAAGCGATCTCTCCGCTTCTTGCTGCTTTTAATAGGTCATCATTTCTGAATCTATAGGTGGGTTTTAGATAATCGTTTGCTGGAAAATTATCCCAGGAATAATTATTGGTTTCTAAGAACTGCCAATATCTCTTAAGGGCGCGAACACTTGCTGTTATATCGACTGCTTTTCGAATATTCACCAAGTAATTGAACCAGAGGTTCACCGGGAGCAGGTATTCGTTGTCTTTAGAGTAAAAGGTAGGAAATCCACTTAATTGAATGGATGTCGATTTACTTGAAGGCGGATAGATTCGGGGAACATCAAAATTTTTAGAATTTACAACAGTAACCATACCAGCCTCCAATGTATTTGATATACATAGAGGCTAGTAGGTTTTCCAGAGTTTACAAATCTACAGGGTGGATTTTCCAGACACAGATCTACATGGTAACAAATTCTTCACTGCCCGTTGGGTGAATAGCCACTACTGAATCAAAATCAGCTTTCGTCGCGCCCATCTTCATTGCAACTGCAAAACCTTGAATCATTTCATCCACTGTAAAGCCAATACCATGTAAACCGACCACGGTTTCTTCTGGCCCTGCGCAGACTAATTTCATTTTGCATGGCTGGCGATGAGAGGTTACCGCGGTATACATGGCAGTAAAGCTCGATGTATAGATTTTGACCTGATCCGCGCCATATTTAGCTATCGCGTCGGGTTCGGTTAAGCCGATGGTACCAATCGGTGGGTGACTAAAGACCACGGTAGGCACTAACTCATAATCCATTTTTGCTTCAGGTTTGTTGTTGAACAAACGCTCGGACAGCTGACGACCTGCTTTAACAGCCACGGGGGTTAACTCAATACCGCCTTCCATAATATCGCCGACGCAGTAAATACCTTCAACATTGGTGTTTTGGTATTGATCGACTTTAATATAGCCTTGCTCATTAGTCGCCACGCCAGTGGCGGCAAGATTAATCGCATCCGTGGCAGGATGGCGACCAATCGCCCAGATCAGGGTATCGACATTGCAGCTTTGGCCATTTTCAAGATGCAGTGTCAGACTGCCATCGGCCTCTTTAACGACTTGTTTTGGCACACTATGAGTGTGCAGTGTTGGCCCTTCCGTTTTCATTACTTCGGTCAAAGTATCGATGATCATCGGATCAAAGCTGCGCAGTGGCGATTCTTTGCGTACAAACAAGTGGGTCTCTGTACCAAGGGCATGCAGTACCCCGGCGATCTCAACCGCAATATAACCAGCGCCGACCACGGCTACGCGTTTCGGCTGCTCGGTTAGCTCAAAGAAGCCGTTGGAATCAATACCGTATTCTGCGCCAGGGATGTTTGGAATGGTTGGTCGGCCACCCACGGCAATCAAAATATGATCGGCGGTATAGTGTTTGCCTTCCACTTCGATAGTTTTGGTATCAATGAAACGGGCAAAACCACGAATAACCTGCACTTTGTTATTACCGAGTACGCGATCATAAGATTGATGAATACGACCGATATAGGCTTGACGGCTTTCAATCAGTTTTGACCAATCTAGACCATTAACCTTGACATCAAAGCCGTAGTCTTTTGCGTAAAGCTGCATGGCTTCGGCAATTTGAGCGCCATGCCACATGACTTTTTTCGGCACACAGCCGACATTCACACAAGTGCCACCGAGATCTTTCGCTTCAATCAAAGCGACTTTTGCGCCATACATTGCCGCACGGTTCGCTGAAGCGATGCCACCGCTGCCGCCACCAATACAGATATAATCAAAATGTGTTGTCATTCCTTTCTCCGTTATTCTTTTCAGTGCGTTATTAACTAGATTGGGTCAGTTTATTCTGGAACAACCCATTCGACTTTAAAATGACCCGTTGCGGGAGCGATGGCTTGCTTGAGAAACGGCAGAATGGTTTGCATTTCACTCTCCAGTTTCCACGGCGGGTTAATCACAATCATCCCTGACGCGGTCATACCACGTTGATTGGTATCGGGCGCCACGCCAAGTTCAATTTGTAAGATTTTACGAATGCCAAGGTTAGCTAGGCCTTCTAACATATCTTCAATATCGCAGCGGTTAACTACAGGATACCAAATCGCATAAATGCCCGTTGACCAACGTTTATGGCTTTGTGCGATGGCTTGCACCACATCGCGATACTCTTTGGCCAGCTCATAAGGCGGATCAATCAGCACCAAGCCGCGGCGTTCTTTCGGCGGCAAGCTGGCTTTTAAGCGTGCAAAGCCGTCTTGTTTGTAAATGGCCACTTGGCGATCACGAGCAAATTCTTGCTCCAGTAATGGGTAATCACTGGGATGCAGTTCGCTGAGTACCATGCGGTCTTGGGCACGAAGGTGAGCGCGAGCGATGCGTGGTGAACCTGGGTAATAGCGTAGCTCCTCGCCTTGGTTGAGGGCTTTAACCGCATCCAGATAACTGTCTATTGCCGCGGGAGTGTCTGTCTGCTGCCATAATCGGCCAATCCCTTGTTTGTATTCTCCGGTTTTTTCTGACCACTCGTGGGTTAAATCGTAGCGCCCAACGCCAGAATGAGTATCGTGATAAACAAATGGCGTCTCTTTTTGCTGTAAAGCATTGAGAATAAGACTTTGTACGATATGCTTTAATACATCAGCGTGGTTGCCAGCATGAAAACTGTGACGATAACTTAGCAAAATGAGCTCTCAAAACACTCCTGCGCGAGTGTGGCTAGTGAATCAAATAATATCGCCTGATTATATACTCAAAAGCGTTTCAGGTGCAGTTGGTGATACGTCAGTCTGAGCAAGGTGGGTTGATGATATCCTCTTCGTACTTGAAGCTGCCGCGGTGTTGGTTGCATTTATTCACCCCAATCACATCGTTTGTCTATGCTCATGGGGATTGATTCACTTGCCGCTTACTTGTAACTCCAAGTCGTTTGGGATAGTGGGGTGAAAGTTAGCTTAACATCGTCAATCTTGTGGTGATTTTAAGTCATAATACTTAAGTCGCTATTGAAATTTTGCCTCACCACCCCGATTTACTTTCTCATAACACAACCTTCTTACTTTGCCACTACAAATAGGAAGGAGAGCGACACGTCTTAACTCAAAAGGAATGTTATATGTCAAATCCTCTTCTCACGTTCACGGATTTACCGCCGTTTTCTGCCATTAAACCTGAGCATGTAAAACCTGCGGTTGAACAAGTGATTGAAGCTTGCCGCACTAAAATTAACCAAGTTCTTGAGGGTAACACTCAACCTTCATGGGCGAGTGTGATTGCGCCGATTGAAGAAGTCGATGATCGCTTAAGCCGAGTATGGTCACCGGTCAGTCACATGAATTCCGTTGTCAATAGTGATGAGTTACGTGACGCTTATGAAAGCTGTCTGCCTCTGCTTTCTGAGTACAGCACTTGGGTTGGACAACACAAAGGACTGTTCGAAGCTTATAAAGCGATCAAAGCCAGTCCAGAGTTTGCAACCTTAACTCGAGCTCAGCAAAAAACCATCGACGATGGCTTGCGTGATTTTGAGCTTTCGGGGATTGGCTTACCTGCCGCCGAGCAGAAACGCTATGGTGAGATTAGTAAGCGCATGTCCGAGTTAGGTTCAAAGTTTTCTAATAATGTCCTTGATGCCACCATGGGCTGGAGCAAACAGATCTCCGATGTTGAGCAGTTAGCGGGTATGCCAGAATCGGCCCTTGCTGCAGCGAAAGCAGCCGCAGAAGCGAAAGGGTTAGAAGGGTATTTATTGACTCTAGAGATGCCTTCTTATCTACCCGTGATGACCTATTGTGATAACCAAGCTCTGCGTCAAGAGTTGTATGAAGCGTACGTGACGCGAGCATCGGATCGCGGTCCTAACGCTGGTCAATGGGACAACAGTGAGATCATTGCTGAGAAACTCAAGCTACGCCATGAAATTGCTCGGATGTTAGGGTTTAACTCCTACAGTGAAAAATCATTAGCGACCAAAATGGCGGAAACCCCAGATCAAGTGTTGGGCTTCCTGAATGATTTGGCGGCGAAAGCCAAGCCTCAAGGCGAGCGTGAAGTGGAAGCCTTACGCCAATTTGCTGAGCAAGAATATGGCGTGTCTGAGCTGCAATTGTGGGATGTCGCTTACTACAGTGAGAAGCAAAAACAGCACTTGTTTAACATTTCCGATGAGGAATTGCGTCCTTATTTCCCTGAGCAGACGGTAGTCAAAGGCTTATTTGAAGTGCTTCACCGTGTGTTCGGTATGTCGGTTAAAGAGCGTGCAGGGGTAGATACTTGGCATCCTTCGGTACGTTTCTTTGATATTTTTGATTCCAACCATACCTTACGTGGTAGCTTCTATCTTGATCTGTACGCTCGTGAGCATAAACGGGGCGGTGCTTGGATGGACGATTGCCGTGGCCGTCGTGTGACGCAAAATGGTGAATTGCAAACGCCAGTGGCTTATTTAACCTGTAACTTCAACCGCCCAATCGGCGATAAGCCAGCCTTATTTACTCATGATGAAGTGGTGACGCTGTTTCACGAATTTGGTCATGGTATTCATCATATGCTGACTCAAGTCGAGATTGGCTCGGTGTCTGGCATCAATGGTGTGCCTTGGGACGCGGTTGAGTTACCAAGTCAATTTTTAGAAAACTGGTGCTGGGAAGAAGAGGCATTGACCTTTATTTCAGGTCATTACCAAACTGGTGAACCGCTGCCGAAAGCAATGCTGGATAAAATGCTCGCTGCGAAGAACTTCCAATCGGCGATGTTTATTTTGCGTCAATTGGAATTCGGTCTGTTCGATTTTACGCTTCATACCACCTACGACCCAGAAGTCGGGCCAAAAGTGCTAGAAACCTTAGCTGAAGTGAAGAAAAAGGTCTCAGTATTACCAAGCTTAGAGTGGAACCGTTTCTCTCACAGCTTTAGCCATATTTTTGCGGGTGGTTATAGCGCTGGTTACTACAGCTATTTATGGGCAGAAGTGTTGTCTGCGGATGCGTTTTCACGCTTTGAAGAAGAGGGTATTTTTAATACTCAAGCTGGACAAAGCTTCCTAGAAAATATTCTTGAAATGGGTGGCAGTGAAGAGCCTATGGAGCTATTCAAGCGTTTTCGTGGTCGTGAACCACAAATCGACGCTATGCTACGCCATGCCGGGATCGCCGCTTAAATACACGTCAAGTGAACATCACTTAGAAGGGCTGCTCATGCAGCCCTTTTCTATGCCATCACTCGACGATGACGATGAAACGGGGACTTGTTACGTCATTTGGTTATCCCATCGTTTAAGAGTATAATCGTACAAATTATGTATAAATAAACAGTAGATTAGCCATGATGGATCCCTCTCTTTTGCTCGATGGTCTCAACGATAAACAGCGCGAAGCCGTTGCCGCCCCTTTAGAAAATCTATTGGTGTTGGCAGGAGCGGGCAGTGGTAAAACACGGGTACTAGTGCATCGTATTGCTTGGCTAATCTCGGTTGAACAAGCATCGCCGTTTTCGGTCATGTCGGTGACGTTTACCAATAAAGCCGCTGCAGAAATGCGTGGACGCATTGAAGAGCTAATGCAAGGCAGCGCATCGGGTATGTGGAATGGTACCTTCCACGGCATTTGTCATCGTATTTTACGTGCCCACTATTTAGACGCCAATTTGCCGGAAGATTTTCAAATTCTCGATTCTGAAGATCAACTGCGTTTATTACGCCGTTTAATCAAAGCGCAAAATCTCGATGAGAAACAATGGCCCGCTAAACAGGTTTGTTGGTGGATCAATGGCAAAAAAGACGAAGGATTACGTCCGCGACATATTGATGTCTACCGCGATCCGGTGACACAAACCTATCTGCAGTTGTACAGCGCTTATCAAGAAGCGTGCGACCGAGCGGGGCTGATCGATTTTGCCGAAATTTTATTGCGTACTCACGAGCTTTTGCGTGATAAACAGCATATTCGCGAACACTATCAAGCGCGTTTCAAACATATTCTGGTCGACGAATTTCAAGATACCAATAATATTCAGTACGCTTGGCTACGCATGTTAGCCGGACCTGAATGTCATGTGATGATTGTGGGTGATGACGATCAATCGATTTATGGCTGGCGTGGAGCGAATATCGCCAATATTGAAAAATTCACCTTGGAATTTCCGAGTGTTAACACCATTCGCCTTGAGCAAAACTACCGTTCAACCAAAACCATCTTACAGGCCTCGAACGCCTTAATTGCCAATAACACCGAGCGGATGGGTAAAGAGCTATGGACCGATGGTAATGAAGGCGAGCGGATCTCGGTGTACTCTGCTTATAACGATTTGGATGAGGCCCGCTTCACGGTGACCAAAATTAAAGAGTGGCGAGATAATGGGGGCTTACTCAATGATTGTGCGATGCTTTATCGCAATAACGCTCAGTCACGGGTATTGGAAGAGGCGTTAATTCAAGCTGGTCTACCTTATCGCATCTATGGCGGGATGCGCTTTTTTGAACGCCAGGAGATCAAAGATTCGCTGAGCTATTTACGTTTAATCGCTAATCGTCATGATGATTCGGCTTTTGAACGAGTGATCAATACTCCGGTGCGAGGGCTGGGTGATAAAACGCTGGAAACCATTCGTTTTGCTGCCCGTGATCGTGGTTGTACTTTATGGGATGCCAGTATCGCGTTATTAAATGAGCAAGTGCTAACCGGACGTGCAGCGGGAGCTTTGAGCCGCTTTGTTGAGCTGATTAATGCCTTGGAAGACGATAGTGCTGAGATGCCACTTTACGTACAAACGGACCACGTGATCAAAACTTCGGGTTTATACGCCATGTATGAACAAGAGAAAGGCGAGAAATCTAAGGCACGAATCGAAAACTTGGAGGAATTGGTTACCGCCACGCGTCAGTTTGAAAAACCAGAAGAAGCCGATGAGATGAGCATGCTAACCGCATTTTTAACCCATGCAGCACTGGAAGCAGGGGAAGGGCAAGCGGATGAGTTTGATGATGCGGTGCAATTGATGACGTTACACAGCGCGAAAGGACTAGAATTTCCTTTGGTGTTTATGGTTGGTGTCGAAGAAGGTATGTTCCCGAGCCAAATGTCCGCTGAAGAAGCGGGGCGTTTAGAAGAAGAGCGCCGTCTGTGTTATGTCGGCATGACGCGAGCGATGCAAAAGTTATACATCACCCATGCAGAAATTCGCCGTTTGTACGGCCAAGACAAATATCACAAGCCATCGCGTTTTATTCGCGAATTACCTGAGCACTGTTTAGATGAAGTGCGCATGAAAGCGCAAGTCAGCAGACCCGCTAACAGTGGCCGGTTTAGCTCTAGTGCGGTGAAAGAGAATTTTAATGAAACGGGCTTTAGTTTGGGGGCTCGAGTGCGGCATCCGAAATTCGGTGAAGGTACGATCATCAACTTTGAAGGCAGTGGCCCACAGAGCAGAGTGCAAGTCGCGTTTAATGGTGAAGGCATTAAATGGCTGGTCACCGCTTATGCTCGATTAGAAAAAGCTTAGCGTTTTTCAGCGTTACCAAACAAGTGGGTAACGCTGATTACCGATAAAAGAAAACCCCGCGGGCAAAGCCTGCGGGGTTAGGGTCTTACTTGCAGCAATCCAGCTACTCAATCGGTGCTCCCTGCATCAATTCCTTGATAGTATGCCATATCCTTTAGCGTAATCCGTCCATCGCCTTCCTAGCGGTGTCCTTTATCATCCTGATCGACTAACCATCCTGTTAGTTCGCTTACTTGTTCCCTGAGCAGTGTCCTTGACATCATCCTGATGTTCAATCCTTGCCTCATCCAGAGGAGTCCATTGTCATTCCGTTGTCGTTACCATCCTAGTAACGAGCGCATCCTTTCAATGTCCCTGTGCTATCCTTGCTGATGATGAATCCTTAACCATCACTCGCCATCCTGACGTTTACTGTCCGTAGTAATTTCTGTTCCGTGTCAGCATCCTTCCGACACCACCCATACTACGCTTTTAGGCCACATCAACAAGAGACTAAAAATAAATAGGCGCTCAATTTTTTGCTGTGGATTTTATTATAAAATCAATAAATTCAATTGGTTATTTGTTTTTAAGTGGCGTTGCTCTAGAGAGAAAACGATGTTGGCTTACTTATTTGTGCGAGATCGCTTACAAAAGGTCAAGCCAATCTTCCTCTTTGGGCGCTTGGCTCGAGGAGCGATTATGATTGATAAAACAAGCCGATCAGTGCTTGAGAGAGAATCATTAAGCCAATTAGGCTGAAAATAATCCCACACAATAAATCAATATAGCGGCTTGCCCGTTGCAATTTACGCTGCAAGCGCTCGGTTGACAGCATCCACGCTAGTGCGGCGAACCAGAGCAGTGAGATAGCCCATAGAATCAGTAACGCCATCCCTTTACCTTGTAGTGACATGCTGGCCGGTACTAACGTTGACATCAAACTGATGAAAAAAACCAAGGCCTTAGGATTAAACAGATTGGTAATTAAGCCACGAGAAAACGCTTGCCGTTTATTATTCAGTAGCAGTTCTGTGCGCTGAGAGATAACCCCACTGTCTGTTTTCCAGTGTTGTATGGTATGGCGTAGTGCATTACTGCCCAGATAGAGTAAGTAACTGCCACCGG
Organism: Vibrio sp. 11986-1-5; assembly: GCF_963878025.1. Lineage (NCBI taxonomy): Bacteria > Pseudomonadati > Pseudomonadota > Gammaproteobacteria > Vibrionales > Vibrionaceae > Vibrio > Vibrio sp. 11986-1-5. Next base: position 24,000 of record NZ_CAWNVW010000006.1, on the reverse strand, counting down.
CGACTTGGACGAGTGCAAACAGCAAGGGCTGTTGATGAACAAGATAGCTGACACCCGTTAAGCTTAATAACGAGTGAAGTAAGATGCCGCAGGATAGCCCAAGGGCAATATAAAGCCCAGTGTGGCGACCGTAGCGAGTGGCGTTTTGAATCACCAGCGCCATATCTGGCCCCGGGCTCATCAAAGCAATGAAATGGACACTGGCTAGGGTAATTAATAAGCTGATTTCATTCATGGTTATTGGCTCAAAAAATTGGAGAGAATCAAGAATGCCAGATTAAACCGCTGTGCGATTGTAAATTATTGACGTTTAACTGATGGCTGAGGGAGTTACACCATAAGTCCATTTAAAGGCTTTGGTAAAATGGGCTTGATCGTAAAATCCGACTCGATGAGCGACTTCCGTTCCTGCTAGACCACTTTTTATCAGTTTCATGCCCTGCTCTAGACGTAGTCGAGTAAACCAAGCGTAGGGTGTCATACCCATTTGAGCTTTAAAATGACGTTGAAACTGAGTTGGACTGAGCTGACAAAGCTGGGCAAGTTGTGCCAATTGTACAGGTTGATCGATATTGGCGATCAGAAATTCTTTCAGCGTCGCAATAGTTTGTACGCCAAGCGGAATCGCCACTTTTTCTTTAGTTATACTATAGCGATGAATTAAATTGGCGAGTCCTTCGTATGGGAGGCAATCTTGTTCTAGTTGGCTTAGGTTAGGCAACAGTAAGCGTTGATGGAGCTGAGACAGTTGCTGAAAAATCGATTGGTCATCAACAATTACGCGATTAAAATTGATCATCGCATGAGAGCGGCTTAATGCTACATGTTCACTAAACCATTCTGGAGTGATTGATAACACTCGTACTTGATAGCCTGAATCAAATAAAGATTGACCATCGTGAAGTTCATCCGGTGGCATAATGACGATCTGTCCGTGTCCTACCTGATGTTGGCTGCCACGATAAACAAACTTTTGTTGGCCACTGGTGATCAAACCGATATGAAAATCCAGATGATAGTGGCGTTGAAAGGCAAACTTTTTATAGTCAGCTTCAATCAGATTAATCGCTTGATGCTGCGTTGAATAATATCGAATCGTATCCATATGAGCTTAGTGGTATGAGAATCGATACCACTAAGCTTAATCGTTACCCATTGCCTTGTCTTGTAAAAAATGATCACCTTACTCGGTAACAATACGCGTGGTATGGCGTTTATAAGTTAACCCATCGTAACTAAAGGCGATCAGTGCGCCCCAAATAAAGACGAAAGTGATCGCTTTATCGGCGCTGAACGCTTCGCCGTATACCAAAACGGCGAGTAAGAACATCAAGCTAGGGCCGATATATTGGAAGAAACCGAGCGTCGATAACTTAAGGCGCGTTGCCGCACCAGTGAAACAGAGCAAAGGTAAAGTGGTGATGATGCCTGCGCTGATCAGCAGTAGATTCAATGACCAGTCATTGTTCGATAGGTGGCTGGTTGGCGTATCGGCCAGCATAAACAGATATAACGCGGCGACAGGCAGTAAAAATAAGGTTTCGATAAATAGACCACTTTGTGCCCCCACGCCGACTTTTTTGCGCAGCAAACCGTATAAACCAAATGTAGTGGCGAGCACTAGCGCTACCACTGGCAGCGATCCAAATACCACCAACTGAATACCAACGCCAATCATCGCCAGTAGCACGGCAAACCATTGTAATTTACGTAGTCGTTCACCTAAAAATAGCATACCAAGAAAGACATTCAGGATGGGATTGATGTAATAGCCAAGACTGGCATCAAGCATATGGTTGGCATTAATTGCCCAGATAAAAATCAACCAGTTACCCCCAATCAAGAGGGCGGTGATCAACAAATAACCGAGCTTGACCTTAGATTGAAAAACGTCGACAACCGCTCGCCATTGACGGCTAAAATGGAGCAGTCCTGCCAATAAAAAGAAAGACCAAATAACCCGATGGCTGAGAATTTCTAGCGGAGAAACGTGGCCCAGTAATTTAAAATAAATCGGTGCTACGCCCCACATGGTGTAAGCACAGATCGCTAAAAAGATACCTTTTTTAGCTTCTTGTTGTTGTTCTAATGTCATGATGTCGAATTCTCTGCAGTCGCAAGGGATAAAGAGGAGAAATGCTGGTCAGGGCGTGTTAACTAATACGTAAAAACGTAACCAAAGGTTAACCGCTGAGAGTATAACCTGTAAATCGAATTCATCGACTACTTTGCGGTTTTATTCACCGGCAAACGGCACTACAATACTCGACTGTTCTGATACTTGAAGTATCAGCATCCCTACTCATGATTGAGAGCTTGCATGACCGCCACTGTACTCGTTGAACAACCGGAACTTAACTTATCGCCGCAGCACGTATTACGTGAGGTATTTGGCTATCAGACGTTTCGGGTTGGACAGCAAGAGGTGATAGAGGCGGCGATCGCTGGGCAAGACAGCTTGGTGATTATGCCTACTGGGGGCGGTAAATCGCTTTGCTACCAGATCCCTGCGTTAGTGTTTCCCGGACTCACCGTGGTGATTTCACCGCTGATCTCATTGATGAAAGATCAAGTCGATCAGCTCAAAGCCAATGGTGTTGCCGCAGAGTGTGTCAACTCTAGTCTCTCACGCGAGACGCTGATTGCGATTTATAACCGGATTAATCGCGGACAGATAAAATTGCTTTATGTCTCGCCAGAGCGAGTGTTAATGGCCGATTTTATCGAACGCTTACAACAGCTACCATTAGCGATGATCGCCGTGGATGAGGCGCACTGTATTTCTCAGTGGGGGCATGATTTTCGCCGAGAGTACGCCGCGCTTGGTCAGCTTAAACAGATATTTCCTCACGTTCCCTTTATGGCCTTAACGGCAACGGCGGATGATGCGACACGCGTTGATATTTTACATCGCCTGCAATTGGCTAACCCGCACATTTATTTGGGTAGCTTTGATCGGCCCAATATTCGTTACACCTTAGTTGAAAAGCACAAACCCGTATCGCAAGTGATCCGTTATTTAGAAACGCAACGTGGTCAATGTGGGATCATCTATTGTGGCAGTCGTAAAAAAGTCGAAATGCTGACTGAAAAACTGTGCAATAACGGCATTCGAGCGGCCAGTTACCATGCCGGGATGGAGGTTGATGAGCGTGCTTATGTCCAAGAGGCGTTTCAGCGTGATGATGTGCAAATTGTTGTCGCTACGGTCGCCTTTGGGATGGGCATAAATAAGTCCAATGTGCGTTTTGTGGTCCATTTTGATATTCCACGCAATATTGAATCTTACTATCAAGAGACCGGACGTGCGGGACGCGATGGTTTGCCTGCTGAAGCGATCATGCTTTACGACCCTGCGGATATCGTTTGGCTGCGCCGCATGCTAGATGAAAAAGAAGAGGGGCCACAAAAGCAAGTCGAAAGCCATAAACTGACGGCGATGAGCCATTTTGCTGAGGCGCAAACCTGCCGCCGACAAGTATTGCTCAACTACTTTGGCGAATACCGTGACACACCTTGCGGTAACTGTGATGTCTGCCTTGACCCACCGAAACATTTCGATGCCACGGAGCAAGTGCGCAAAGCGCTGTCTTGTGTTTATCGTGTTCAGCAGAGTTTTGGGATTGGTTACGTGGTGGAAGTGCTGCGTGGGATGCAAAATATCCGGATTCGTGAAAATGGTCACGATAAACTCTCTACCTACGGTTTAGGACGCGATCACAGCCATGATTACTGGGTGAGCATTTTCCGTCAGTTGATTCATAAGGGTTTGCTACAGCAAAATATTACTCGCAATTCCACCTTGCAGTTGACCGAAGAAGCTCGGCCGATTCTGCGTGGCGACAAAGCGGTTGAATTAGCCGTGCCACGTTTAGATACCGCAGCACGGGCGGTGAAATCGGATAAATTGTCGAATAAAAACTACGACAAAAAATTGTTTGCGAAATTACGCAAACTGCGCAAATCGCTGGCCGATGAAGAAGGCTTACCACCGTATGTGGTCTTTAGCGATGCGACCTTAATTGATATGGCGGATATTTTACCGACGTCTTATGGCGAAATGCTGGCCGTGAATGGGGTTGGTCAGCGCAAACTAGAGAAATACGCCGATCCGTTTTTGGATGTCATTCAGGAGCATTTAACCGGTCATGGCTGAGTTTGCTTTACACGATTATCTTGCCGATCCGGGGCGACTTATCCTGAATACGTCAGAATGGGATATCGATAGTTTTCCCGCTCTTGGCGAGCGTTTTCTGCACTGGTTATCGGCTTCGCTTATCGATAAGCAGCTTGATGCCGACTTACATACTTGGCTAATTGATTTTGAAGGTTGTCAGCTACTACTCAAAGCCGAGCATTACAGCGCCAGTATTTGGCTTGAAACATTGAGTGATGAGCAAGGCCGAGAAGAGCTGGCCTTTATCGCTCAGTTACTTTCAGGTCACCCATCCGCCGCTGATTGAGTCTTAGGTTTATAAAATTTGCTGAATGTCCGACGAAATGGTCTCTATCAATTGTCGCGCTGAATCTTCTCGTTGCTGAACCAAACTGATAAACAGTAAATCGGTTAAGACATTTTGCGCAGTACGAGAAGCGATAGACGAGCTGCGATGTTGCGTTTCATCGGCGATGGTATCTAAAGCGATATCCGCCAGCTGACGCAGTTTACTTTTCTTTGGTGCGGTCAGAGCAATAACTTTGGCCCCTTGTTGCTTAGCCGCTTCGGCGGCAATAAAGACCTCTTTTCTATCCCCAGAAAAAGAAATCGCGATTTGGACATCTTGAGGCGTGAGCGTTCGCGCGGTAGCAATTTGTACATGACTGTCTTGCTCAGCGAGTGCGGTAATGCCTAATTTCAATAGCTTGAAAGCCAAATCCTTCCCAGTCAGTGCCGAGCCGCCAATGCCAACGATTTGCACTCGATGCGCTTGATTAATCCAATTCACCGCATGGTGAAATTGTTCAAAACTGAGCGCGTTGGTGGTATGAAACATGGCATCCGTTTTTGCTTGGACTAACTTTTGTGCAATCACTGCTAGTGGATCATTAATAAAAATATTGTGCTGTACAGGCGTTGATTCGAGTGCTTGTTTGCGGCTGAGCTCTTCTACCAATAATAGTTTAAAAGCACTGTAACCTTTAAAGCCCATTTTTTGAGCAAACTTAATGATACTGGATTGGCTAGCACTCACTTGCTCGGCCAATTGTAAACTGGTCATTAAGGCTGCTTGTTGAGGATGAGCAAGGATCCAGTCGGCAATTTTTAACTCATTTGCTGAGAGCTGAGTACGTCGACTGAGCATTCGATTGACTATAGACATGATGATTTCTCCATATTCTACAAGCGGTTTTACCACGAATCCGTAATTCGAAAGACGATTTATGGTGCAGATTTTGGAATTTTTTATTCCTTGGTGGGAATTAAATTTGCTTTGCAGGTGAATAATATTCAGTGACTTGGCGTATCTTTTGCCTTGTCTTACCTTATTGTGGATGATTATTCCATGCTTTAGCTGGTTAATGAATAACCATAGCTGTGATCCTTATCACTCGATTGGAATTTTTTATTCTATAGAATCGCCACCAGTTGTTATTAGACATATAGGCTTGTGCATGAAAATAGATTTAACCCAATGGGTAACGGAAAGCCGTAATCCAGCGAGCGCGATGATTGATACCTTATCCACGTTTGAGATGTTACAAATCATCAATCAGGAGGATAAGAAAGTCGCTTTAGCGGTTGAAAAAACCTTGCCTCAAGTGGCGCAAGCGGTCGATGTGATTACTTTTGCTCTGCAATCTGGTGGGCGTTTGTTCTACATGGGAGCGGGAACCTCTGGCCGATTAGGTATTCTGGATGCTAGCGAATGTCCTCCTACTTATGGTACCTCGCCCGATTTGGTGATTGGCCTGATTGCTGGTGGTCATCAAGCGATTTTAAAAGCCGTGGAAAATGCAGAAGATAATGCAGAGCTTGGTGAGCAAGATTTGCAGCGTTTTCATTTTGGTAAACAAGATGTTTTAGTGGGTATCGCCGCTAGTGGCCGAACACCGTATGTACTGGGCGGTATGGCTTACGCAAAATCCGTTGGTGCGACGGTGATTTCTCTGGCCTGCAACCCTAATTGTTTAATGGAACAAGCCGCGGATATTGCTATTACGCCTGTGGTTGGTCCTGAAATTGTCACTGGCTCTTCAAGAATGAAGGCCGGCACGGCGCAGAAGCTGATCCTCAATATGTTAACCACAGGAGCGATGATTCGCAGTGGTAAGGTCTTTGGCAATTTAATGGTCGATGTTGAAGCCACCAATGCCAAGCTTATTCAGCGTCAAACGCACATTGTTCGTGAAGCAACGGGCTGCAGTACAGATCAAGCGGAACAAGCGCTCGCGGCCTGCCAACGGCATTGTAAAACGGCGATTTTGATGATCCTTGCCGATCTGAATGCAGAGCAAGCAGCGGAGCGGCTGGCAAAGCATCATGGCTTTATTCGTGCGGCACTGAACGATCAATAATCCAATCGTGTTGAGGTAAGGTAAATGGCTAAAATTACATCGAGCATGATAGCTCAACTGCTTCGCGCGGTCGGCGGCAGTGATAATATTAGTAAGTGTGGTAACTGCATGACCCGCTTACGCTTAACATTGAATGATAACCTCCTCGCCGATCAAGCTGGGATTAAAGCCATTGCTGGGGTTATGGGGGTGGTAGAAAGCGATCAACAACTGCAGATTATTCTCGGTCCAGGTAAAGCGCAAACTGCCGCTGAAATGATGAATGAGATGATCGCCAATCTTGGGCTCACTGCTACATCAACGTCAGATGCGCCGGATTTATCGACAATTGCTGCGGCGCAGAAACAGCAGATGAAGAGTAAGCAAACCAGTGCCGTGCAGCGTTTCCTCAGTAAATTTGCGACCATTTTCACGCCATTAATTCCGGGCTTTATTGCCGCAGGTTTATTACTTGGTTTTGCCACTTTATTAGAGCAGATGCTGGTCCTTGGTCAATCGCCAAGTCAATTTACACTGGATCTGATCGCCTATATGAAGGTGTTTGGCAAAGGATTATTCGCTTTTCTGAGCATCTTAATCGGTTATAACGCGCAGCAGGCATTTGGCGGTTCTGGGGTCAATGGCGCTATTTTAGCTTCCTTGTTTGTACTGGGTTACAACCCAGATGCGACAACGGGCGTTTATTCTGGCATGAGTGAATTTTTCGGTTTTGCGATTGACCCTAGAGGCAATATTATCGGCGTACTGTTAGCGGCGATTTTGGGAGCTCAGGTCGAAAGAAAAGTTCGCCAATACATGCCTGATGATTTAGACATGATCTTAACCTCTTGCGTCACGTTATTGATCATGGGGGCGGTGACTTTTTTGGTGATAATGCCGATTGGTGGTGAGTTATTTAAAGGCATGTCATGGTTGTTTCTCAACCTGAATGATAATCCACTAGGGGCTGCGTTGCTCTCCGGTTTATTTTTGATTTCGGTGGTGTTTGGCATTCATCAAGGGTTTGTTCCGGTCTACTTTGCTTTGATGGATGTGCAGGGTTTTAACTCGTTGTTTCCCATTTTGGCAATGGCCGGAGGCGGCCAAGTTGGCGCGTCGCTAGCGCTTTACTTTAAAGCCAAAAAAGACGCCGTGCTGCGCACCCAAGTGAAGGGCGCGATCATTCCGGGTATTTTAGGCATTGGTGAGCCGCTGATTTATGGCGTCACCCTACCCAGAGTGAAACCGTTTGTTACGGCATGTATTGGCGGTGCGGCCGGTGGTTTCTTTATTGGTTTAGTCTCTTATCTTGGCTTACCTGTCGGACTTAATACGGTATTTGGGCCATCGGGTATTGTCGCGATTCCGTTAATGACATCAGCGCAGGGTATTTTCCCAGGGATGTTGGTATTTATCTGCGGTCTATTCATTTCTTATGTGGTTGGTTTTTTTGCAACGCTTTGGTTTGGATGCAAAGATGTTGACTTAAGTTAGTTCACCTTCCCCCTGTTGGTGAATGATTTTGCCCTGATACCATTTGTTCAGGGCTTTTTTATGTTTAGCTCTAGCGGCGGATTATTTTTTGGTGATTTTATCTAAATAACCCATCATAAAAGCAGAGATGACAAAGGTAATGTGCAGCATCAAATACCATTGTATTTTTTCATTGGCGATATTTTCGGTGTTCATAAACACTTTCAATAAATGAATTGAAGAGATCGCGACAATTGACGCAGCAACTTTATTTTTCAGTGAACCAGCATCGAGTTTACCCAACCAGCCTAACTTATCGTTATGCTCCTCAACGTCGATTTTAGAAACAAAATTCTCATAGCCAGAAAACATCACCATCACAATCAGTCCACCAACTAAGGTGATATCAATCAATGATAACGCAATTAGAATCAGGTCAGCTTCTTGAATAGCAAAGATATTCGGGAGTAGGTGAATCACTTCTTGAAAAAATTTAATCCCTAAGGCGAGGAGGATAAAACTCAAACCGAGATAAATAGGTGCCATGATCCAGCGAGCGGAGTAGAGCAGTTTTTCGATAATACGTTCCATTTAAAGTAACCATCAACAAAGCCCAACAGGGCAGAATGAGGCCGATATTACTTTGTTTTTATACTTAAGGTGTAGTGAAAATTGAGGGGATAACATCCCCTCAGCAGGCGTATTGATTAGAGTGTATTTTTATAGATGCGACCGTCTTTCATGATTAGCTGTAGGTTATCCGTTGCTTCTAAAATGGTTAAATCTTGTAGTGGATTACCATTTACGATTAACAGATCGGCCAAAGCTCCGGCCTCAATAACCCCTAACTTACCTTGATAAGGTGCACGCTCTCCTGAGAGCATCAGTAGCTGCGCATTGTCGTAGGTAGCCATTTTCAGTACTTCAGCAGGGGTGTACCAGCGAGTCATAATACTCAAAAGCTGTGTTTGATCTTTGAGTTTTTCCGCGCTGAATAAAATGTCGGTTCCCCATGCGACCTTTACCTGATGTTTTTTCGCTAAACGATAAGCCCTGTCTGTGCCTTGTTCGACCATTTTTTGTTTCAGACGTTGCGGTGATCCTTCGGCAAAACTGGATTTTCGCTCAGAAGTGAACGGTTGTAAGCTCCACCAAATGCCTTCTTTGGCCATTCGTTTTGCGGTTTTTTCATCAATCAATTGACCGTGTTCAATCGATTTAACCCCACCATCAATGGCTTGATTAATCGAGCGGGGAGTATAAGCGTGCACGGTCACATAGGTGCCCCAATTGTCTGCCGCTTCCGTCGCCGCGCGAATTTCTGCCACGCTGTATTGAGTCACATCAATCGGATCATAAAACGACGAAGCACCACCGCCAGCCATTAACTTAATTTGTGACGCCCCGAGTGCTAACTGTTCTCGCACATGCTGCCGCACTTCATCGGGACTGTCGGCAATTGCTGACGTTCCGCTGGTGACTGATACGGTGCGCTTTTTACTATCCGGTGTTATTAACTCATTAGGTAGGCGAAAATCACCGTGGCCGCCAGTTTGAGAGATAAAAGCCCCTGCCGGCCAAATGCGAGGGCCGGTCGTGATCTGCTTATCGATCGCCATTTTTAAGCCAAAAATGGGACCGCCCAAATCACGCACACTGGTATAACCCCGTTGCAGCATATCGGCAGCGGTTTTAGCGGCAACAATATTAATAAAACCTTGATCAGCAACCATTAAGGCTTGTTGAGGTAGTGCGGCGAGCATTAAATGAGTATGAGCGTCAATTAATCCCGGCATTAAGGTTTTGCCTTGCCCATCAATCACTATGGTGTTGGAGTCAGTGACGTTGAGAGCTTGGTAATCTTCGATTTTGCTGATCAGATTATCTTGCACATAGACATTTTTTGCTGCGCTGAGCGTTGCTTGTCGGCCATCAAATACTTGCACATTTTTAAACACATACTGAGCGGCAAAAGCAGGAGTAGCGAGCATGCTTGCCCCGAGCAGTAACCAAAAAGGTTTATTCATTCCATCACTCCAATCAACTATCGGCAGGGCGCCTTGATACACAGATAAATAAAATTGTAGCGATATTTGGCGAAACGATCCGATTTGCAGAGCAAAAATGCCAACTTTGTTGAATAAACGTCAGTAGCTTACTCACAGCGTTGCTTGATGTTTTTGTATGCTTTTGTATGCAACCATTCTAAAGCGAGATAAAACATGAATAATAACGATTCTTTTTTACTGATGTTATTCGAGGTTATCTTTTGTCTCTCTTTACTCGGTTAATGCCATTCTTTGGCGCTTGCTACATCATTATTTCTTTGCACACGGTTGCCAACGAATTAACGCCTGACCCACGAATCCATCAAGGTCGTTTAGCTAATGGCTTAACGTATCAGTTGATGGTTAATCCGTACCCAGAAAAAGCCATCATTATGCGCATGCAAATCGCGGGTGGCTCGCTGGTGGAATCTGAACAGCAGCAGGGGTTGATGCATTTATTAGAGCATATGGCGTTTAAAGGCTCTCACTCCGTTCCACAAGGAGACATGGTTGCTCAACTCGAAAAGCTTGGCCTTAGTTTTGGCTCGGATACCAATGCAATTACCGAGCGTCATCAAACGGTCTATCAATTGAACATCACTGAAGGCTCTCAAGATAAGCTTGCGACTGGATTGATGTTAATGCGTGAGATTGGTGATCAACTGACTTTAACACCTCAGGCATTAGCACAAGAAAAGCCGATCGTGATGGCGGAAATACGCGAAAGACAATCGAAAGAGCAAGAAAGCTACCAACATCAGCAGGCATTTTTATACCCAGATAGCCCATTAGCGAGTCGTCTGCCCATCGGCTTGGAAAGTGTGGTTAGTCAAGCGACAGAGGAACAACTGCGTCGCCTCTATCAGCAGTTTTATACTCCAGAGCGCACCACCATCATAATCGTTGGCGATATTGATATTGCTGCTACAGAGCGTCAAATTCAGCAACGTTTTACCAGCTGGCAACCACATCCTCAGGCGATCGCTGTTAGTGAGGATCCATTGCCCAAATTGACGGTGAAGAAAGCGTTGCGTGCGGATGGTTTTTTTGACCCTCGTCTACCCACAACGGTTACCCTTGGAATATTACAACCTCATAATGCACTTGCTGATGGTATCGCTAGACGGCATCAGATGCTCACCGATTGGTTACTGAGCCATCTTTTGTATCGCCGCTTAACCGCCCATCTGCCAGAAGAAGATATGGGCCGTGGAGTGGATGTTGCTTTATTTGAAGAGTTCAAACATGGCTTACGTTTTGAGTTATCACTTAATTCAGCGCCTCACCAGTGGCGAGAAAATCTTGAACTGCTCGAACAGACCATGCGTCAAGCTTTAGTCGGTGGTTTTACCGAACAGGAAGTTAATCGAGCACTGGACTTGATTGAGCAAGATATATGGCATGCCGTAGAGCAGCCATTGAACGTGAATAGCTTTGGTTTGGCAGAGCAATTGGTGGATTATAACGCCCGCGGCTTATATTTTTTAGATGTCCAGCAGGAATGGGCGTTATTTCAACAGCTGAAGCCTAGCTTAACCCCAACGACATTGCACGATGCATTAAAACAGCGCTGGCAAGGCGCTCCATGGATTTATCTGACTCACTCTCAACCAGAAGAGCAGGTAGCAAAACAACTTCTGAGCGTCTATCTGCAAAGTCAGCAGCAGCCGATTAGCACTCATCAAGAGCAAAAAGTGACTCCGTTTGCTTATGCAAATTTCGGTGAGCCGGGAAAAGTCATTAGTGATCAGCGTGATGAGAACACAGGGATCCGCCAACTGGGTTTTGCTAACGGCGTTCGACTGACTTTAAAGCCAACTCAATTTGAAATAGGTCAAGCAAGAGTGCAGCTTAAGGTCGGTTTTGGTGATGTCGCATTATCTAAAATTGAAGGCCTAGCCACGCTATTTCAACGTAGCTTTGTCTTGGGAGGATTAGCTCAGCATAGTTATACAGAATTAGGACAAATATTAGCCGGGCAAGGTTTAACTGTGGGGTGGAGTCTATCGGAGCAAGGTTTTGTTGATACCGTTTCTGTGCGATCTGATCGATTAAGAGCGCAGCTAGGGTTACACACGGCCTTTTTGACCGCACCAGGGTTTAGACCTGAGGCGTTACATCAGTTCCGACAACAAGTGCGAGAACATGCAATCAGCCGTAATGCTAATGCCGAAACGTTATTTTGGGAGCGATTTGCGGAGCTATTACACCCAGAGGATATACGCTACGCCCTTGGGCGCGATAAAGAGCTATTGAAGCGAGATTTTTCTGAAATAGCTCCAGTGCTTACATCGGCAGTGGATCGCGGAGTACTCGAAGTCACTATCGTTGGCGATATTGATGAATCTCAGGCGATTCAAGCGGTAGCCGAAACATTGGGTGCGGTAGAACGTCATCCGTTGCCAATCACCAAGCGTCCAGTCGTAGCTAGCCTGCCTGAGTTGCCCGCGAGCCGCCAGTTGGTCCATCAAGGAGCAGTTGATTCCACAGGGTTAGCTTGGATTTGGCCAAATCGTGATAGTTACTCCGTTGAGCAAGCGGCACAAATATGGTTATTAGAGCGCGTTCTCCAATTGCTGATCACCGAAGAGCTGCGAGTACAAGGTGGGATGAGTTATTCACCTTATGCTTTTCACTTTAACGCGACAGAACCTTCAGAGTTAGGTCATATCGGTTTATTCGCACGAGTTGACAGACAGCATGTGTTGTCTATTGAAGGTAAAGTTGACACGCTCATCGAGCAGCTCAGTTCAGGGCAGCGAATAGACGCTGATTTATTGGCCAGAGCCAAGCAGCCGTTACTACAATCGATTGCCAATGCCGATAATAGCAATAGCTTTTGGTTAGAGATTGCTGCGATGAGCCACACTCAACCCAAGTATTATCAGCGCGTGCAGCAAATTTATGATCATATTGCTGCGGCGGACAGTCAGTCAGTACAAGCCAGTGCCCAACGCTATTTAAGTAAAGACAAGTGCTTAAAAGTCATTACCTCGTTTGGAGAGTCCGTGGATTGATTTACTGAATATTGGTTGCAAAGAGAGTCAACTGACTTTGTAAATATAAGAATGCTACTCGTTTAATGCGAGTAGCATTTTTTTCAAGCACGAGGATCACGATTTTTAAATACATTTTTAAAACAATCCATCTCCTTTTTAAATGTATTTATTTTTTATCGTTATTTAGTTGTCAGTAAAAACTGATGCTTAGCAATGAATTTACAACATTTATGGTGCGGAAAAACTCTATTTTTTGAGATGAACTAATGAGAGAGGTGGATTCATTGACAAAGCCATTGATTGGACTATATTTTTTTTACGAATACTTTGTCGATACACCTCCTATTAAATTGGGATTCATGTGACTTGGTACAGAATTATTTCAAGGAGTTCTCATGCGCGCATCATCTACACTCAAACGAACACTTATTTCAACAGTACTGGCTGCAACGTTTATGCTTCCAGCAATTAGCCAAGCTTGTACGTCGCTTTTGTATACTGATGCCAATGGCGCACCTTATGCAGGAAGGACCATGGAACTCCCAGTCCAGTTAGATTATAAAGTCGCTTTCTTTCCTCAAGGCTCGAAATTTTCTTCCCATGCCGATGAGCATGCTTCTCTAAATTATCAAGCAAAACACGCTTTTTTATCGATTGCCATGCCAGACCCTATTACTAAAGATCTTAAAGTAGTCGAGGGCATTAATGATCAAGGCTTGAGTTTCAGTGTCTTAGCTTTTGCAAGTACTGAAGGCCCAGAAGATATGTCGGACAAAACTCAAAAAATGTTATCTGCGATCGATTTAGGAAGTTGGGCATTATCACAATTCAAAACGGTGAATGAAGTTAAGGCAGCATTAGAGAAGCAGCCTGTATTGGTCACCGCTCTACTACCCATGGGATTATTGAAAACTCCTTTCCACTACACTCTACACGATGCTAATGGTCACTCTATCGTTATTGAATTTTCGAATGGCCAACAGCATATCTATGAAAACCCTTTAGGTGTTATGACCAATGGTCCTGAGTTTACTTGGCACTTAACTAATCTTAATAATTACACGTTTTTAAGTAATATCGACCAATCAGAGATAAAACTCGGTGGGGTAACGTTTAAACAACCGGATTCAGGGATCGCCACGGCAGGATTGCCGGCATCAAATACGTCGGTAGGCCGTTTTATTCGTGCGGTTTATTATTCACAGTTTGCTGAAAAAGCGAAAACACCCGATGAAGCCGTCACGACCTTGGCGCATATTATGAACAATTTCGACCGTCCTAGAGGTATTACTATTGATAGCCGTACTACCGAGGCTCTGCAAGATAAGATAGCTCCTGGAGTGGTTGGTCACCGTATGTACACCTCAGAATACTCGACTTGGACTTCATTATCTGATCTTAAACGGCTGCGATTGAGTGTTCGTTTATATGAAAGCTTAAATTACGTCACTTTTGATCTAGGAGCATTACGCAAACAATCAAGTCCAATGGTCGTTCCTCTCAGTCAGTTCTCTGGTGGAACATGGGATGGAACGCAAACACTCTTATCTCATCAATAAGGGGCATATCGGTGAGCCCTTTGCTACCTTTTTACGGTGCCTATTTCCCGTCTTGGCTTATATGCGCCATGATTGGAATAATCAGCACGGTATTAATACGAATTGTCTTAATTCGACTTGGTGTTGATGAAGGCATCCCGTTACGAACTATCGTTTATATCGCGCTCGCGAGTATGATTACTTTAACGCTCGCGATCACTGTTTTTGGAGTTTAGTGATGTCTAACTCTGCTTATACACGTCGACATAGTGTTGTGGGTACGGCCTTGGCGATAGCGGTTGTCCTTGGTGCACTGGTATCGGGATGGTATTACTTTCAACACAGCGCAGATAAGGTTCTTTCTGAGGATGCGGTACTGAGTGCAAATGTTGTCAATGTTGCTTCTATCGTTGCAGGGCGAGTAATCACTATCGCTGTAACCGATAATCAGCGTGTCGAAGAGGGACAGTTATTATTTGAAATTGACCCTAAACCCTATGAAATAATAGTCAATAAAGCCAGATCAGAATTACAGCTTGCTACGGCATTGCGTGATGCTCAGCGTAGAACAATTACGGCTGAGTTATCTAATGCTGCTATCGCTTCAGAACAGGTTCATCGTGCTCGAACCAATCTCTCTCTTGCTGAGACCGCGCTTGCCCGATTATTACCATTAGCGGCTAAGGGGTACGTTACTGTTCAGCAAGTGGATGATGCGAGAACGGCGAGGGATGATGCTCAAACCACGCTCGAACAAGCCATACATCAAGAGGCTGCCGCTCAAGCTTTGATCACCAGTCTTGATGAATCAGAGGCATTAGTTGGTGCTCGGCAAGCAGCATTAGCGATTGCTGAGCATGAATTAGCAGCAACTCAAGTACGTGCCCCACATGAAGGTCTTGTCGTCGGTCTCACGGTTTCAGCGGGAGAGATTGTTGCTCCCGGACAGTCTTTGTTTACGCTTATTGATACTCGTAAATGGTACGCTTTGGCGACTTTTCCTGAAACAGAGCTGGCTCATATTGCCGTGGGCAACTGTGCACAGGTTTATATACTGGCAGATCGTTCTATTCCCGTTTACGGTCGGGTTGATAGTATCGGTTGGGGAGTCATATCTGAAGAGCTGATCAATTTACCTCGCAATGTTCCTTACGTACCCAAATCATTAAATTGGGTACGGATTGTTCAACGCTTCCCTGTACGAATCATCATCGATAATCCTCCTGCATCTTTGATGCGTGTAGGAGCTTCAGCGGCTGCAGTAGTTAAGCATAGCGAAAATTGTGATGACCATTGAAAAGAGTAATACTCGCGATCTACTGTCATATTTATGGTCTCAATCGTGGGAGGATTTACAGCCAGCACCGGGACGAGCAGGCTTAGCTTGGCGAATTGCACTGTTATGCGCTTTGGTTACTGGGGTCGGTATGATGTTTCAGATCCCTGAAGCTGCGATCAGTTGTTACCTCGTCATATTTCTAATGAAGCCTGATGCGGTGGTCAATATTGTCACGGGTTTTGGCTTTCTCATCTTATTACCTGGACTTATTGCATTTTTAGTTTGGTTGATCAACCTAACGAATGGCTCGACGATGCATATCATGGCGGCCATTATTATCACTTCTATTTTTCTCGTTTATCTTGGCGCGGCAACCCAGCTAGGTGAGCAAGGCAGCGTAGCGGCACTGATTATTGCTTTTTTGCTCACCTTGATTGTTAAGGCTCCGTTTGGTGAAGCGGCGAGCTTTGCACTGCGTGAAGCTTGGTTAATGGCTGCTATGCCGATGATATTGATGATCGGCTTTAATTTTCTACTCGGCTTTTCACCAGTACAGCTATTACGTGATAAATTGCGCTCTCGATTGGCCGTGACTATTAAAGCATTAGAAACGGGTGACTCAGCCGCGTTACTTCAATATCTACGCGAAGGAAATAGCCCCTTTGAGCCACAAGCACTTGTTGTAAAAGCACTTCGTTTAGTTAATCTTTCTGCCGCTCAACAGATAGCCACCGATATTCGTGCTGGTTTTAAACTCATGCTTGCTGTCTCCGCCTTACCCGCCTCTATGGATGCTGATCGTCGCATCGCTCTAGTGGATGCTATTCGTGATATTGATGATTCACTTGGTCAGGGGAAGGCTCCCCAATGTTCCATTGCTCGTGCTCAAGATCTTGACACTGAAATGGGAGATGCAGAGAAGCAGGCCTGGGATGCGCTCCGCTTACTTGCGGGAGCTAGTGAGCCTGAAATCGTATCGACGAGCAAGCCCGCATTTGTTGCCCCAGACGCTTTTAGTAATCCAGCCTACATTCGTTTTGCGTTCAAAACGACGTTGGCTGCGATGATTTGTTTTCTTATCTATACCGCTATCGATTGGCAAGGTATTCATACGGCGATGATTACTTGCTATGTAGCAGCATTAGGAACGACTGGAGAGACTTTGCATAAGTTGGCGCTGCGCATTGTCGGGTGTTTGATAGGAGCATCAATTGGCGTTGCCTCTATCTTTTGGGTGATCCCTTATATTGATGATATTGCTTCGTTAATGGTATTGATATTTCTAGGCTGCTTAATCAGTGCTTGGATTTCAACAGGGCCAGAGCGTAGTTCTTATGCTGGTGTTCAGATAGCACTCGCCTTTCTACTCACCGTGTTGCAGGGCTTTGGTCCGAATCTGAGTTTGGAAACGGCGCAAGGTCGAATCTTTGGTATATTACTCGGTAATTTTGTGGTTTATCTGATTTTTTCTCGTCTTTGGCCCGCTCCTCTAGAAGGCGAGGTTCGTACATTATTTTCTCGTGCTCTAAAGGAGTTAGCTCAGATGGCTAGGTTACCTTCCCATCAACGCATACATGCTTTGGGGCATACTGCCGCTGTAGAATCCTTAGTCGGAAAGTGTGATGAAGCGTTGTGTCTGTTGTCGTTTGAGCCGACATGGTTACGTCCGCCACCAACGCGTGAAGCCGCTCTTAAAAAAGCGATCGATGAAATAGAATCACTCAATAGAGCCATTTGGTTGAGCGGCGAAACGGACCTTGGACAACTTGCTGATTTACTTGATGAGCTTGCATTACGATTTCATGATAAAGCCGGAGAGCCCGGTTCTTACAATATTGAATTGAGAGAGTGTTCTGATCTTTCAGCATCATTTATTGATTCACTGGATCACGTTATGGAGGCAGCATGATGAATAATGGTCAATGTGATTCGCGATGTCGTGTTTATTCTCCATTCATCGTATTGATGATGCTTTTTATCGTATCAGGCTGCGTATCTAATGCGGCTCACAGGGTGTCGCCATCTCCAGATAGGCCATGGGTACCACGTGATGAAGATAAAACTGTGTTATGGAGTTTGGCGGGTTCCGATGAGAGTCAGTCCACCCCAACTCATGTTATTCCAGACTTCATTATTCCTGAAAACCCTGCTCGTGCACAATTTAGGAAAAATGAGTTTATTCATTCTGAACAACGCTATGGGCTCCCTGAATTAATCGATTTAGCGCAACGAACGAATCCAGAAACACGAGCGGCTTGGCAACGCGCGAGACAAGCAGCAATTGCTGTTGGTATGGTCGAAAGTACTTACTTACCCTTCATTGCAGCAAGTGTTGTGGGAGGCTCTCAAACGGTCACCGTTCCATTACCGGAAATTTTCGGCCAGCGTCATATCGATAATACAGAACAAGGCAGTGCACAAATACTCTCGCTTCAATGGCTTCTGTTTGATTTTGGACAGCGAAAAGCGCTTACAATGGAAGGGCAGCAGGTTGCGGTAGCAGCAAATATTTTATTCAATGCTACACATCAAAAATTGATTTTCGATGTTTCTCAAGCTTATTACGGTTACGGTGCTGCCATTCAACGGCGAAGTTTTGCCGAAAAGGCTTTACACAACGCTCAAGATATTCAAGCCGCGGTTACAGCAAGAGCTGCTCAAGGGCTCGCTACGACCATGGATATCGCTCAAGCACGGCAGGCTGTCGCTCAGGCTAAGTTTCGTCGTGTTCAGGCCATTGGTGATGAGCGTACGGCTTATTATCATCTTCTTGCCATTGTCGGTGTTAATCGCGAATTGAACGTTGATGCTGCTAATATAACGCAGCACCCTCTTCCTGAGCCCATTGATACTCCTATTGATAGTCTAATACACCAAGCTTTATCACAACGCCCTGATGTTGCTGCAAGTTACGCCGCTTTACAGGCGAGTAAAGCTGGTGTTGATGCCGCTCAGGCGAGTTACCTACCCAAGGTCTATTTGGGGGCGAGTGCTAGCTGGGGATCTGGAAACTTCGATATTTCTGGCCTTCCCTCAATCAGTCAGCAGGGATCTGGGAACAGTGTTCTCTTGGGAATAACCGTGCCTATTTATGATGGCGGTTTACGAAGTGCGCGGGTTACAGAGGCCAAGTCTCGATCTGAGGCGGCAGAGGATGAGTTTCAGCGGGTACAAAATGCTGCTGTAGCAGAAATTATTGCTGCGCATAACGCGTTACGCACCGCACATGAAGCCTATCATGCAGCAACAGAGCTGGTTGCAGCTGCGTTAATTACTTACGAAGCCGCCATTGCCGCTTATCGTAATGATATCGGTACGATTGATGCGATCACAGCTGCAGATACGGCATTACTTGATGCTCGGCAAGCGCAAGGGGATGCTCATGTGGCGACACTTATTAGCTCAGTTAACTTAGCTTTTATTATGGGTAAACTGACTTCGCGCGAGAGCTTACCCTGAAGTTAAAATGCAGCTTCTAAGACGATAGTCCTTGTTATTGGATTCTCCTCGTTTTTTCTTAAGTCACATTATTCATCCGCTTAGATAATTGAGATGGCAATATAACTACTATTATTGAAATATATCGCTTTCTAGCATTTAGGGCTTTATGAATTAATTTTTGATAATAGGTCAAGAGATAACATGAGCAAAATTAAAAGTTTTAAGCCTTTTTATATCTCTAGAATATATTTATTAGCCATTTTGCTGGTTTTTGGTCTCTTCTATGTGCATGCATGGTTAATATTTGATGTTGCGGGAGATTTTCTACGAGCTCATCCTTGGTTTATTGAGCACTTTAGCTCGAGCTACGCAGGAAAGATAATTATCCTATGCTGTTTTATGATCCTATTTTTTGCCCATTTACTTGAGGTTGTCGGGTGGGGGATATTTTTACGTTGCGCTGGATTAGTCTCTTCGGTTACAGAGGGGTTATATTTTGTGGGTACCTCAATCAGTACTCTAGGTTATGGTGATGTTGTACTTACGAAGCCGTGGCGACAGATTGGACCAATAATTGCTATCGCTGGGGTGCTTAAATTTGGGTGCTCAACGGCTTTTCTCTTCTTCGTCATTCAAACGGTATGGGAAAATAGTCTCTAAAAACAGGGTATGTATTTAGAGTTTAAGATAGTTATAGTCCTTAGTTTATGTATTGATAATCGTTTGTATTTTGATTCTTGTTTGTGTTAGGGTGTTGTTACTATTCTGAGAGAGCATTAGAAGAAGATGTTATCGTTTTCCTTCGCGTGATGTTAGCTTCGTTCAGCCCGGTAAACCTTCGAGGAATTAACTAAAGGATGGATATAAACACGCCTTCCATTAATCCCTTTAGCCCGACCCTGAAGCGCTGTGTCCAATGATTATCCCTCGGGTGAGAATGGCAAAAAGTTATCACCGAAGTGATGAACATAATGAAGTCAATGGGGGACTACCATCATGGGAATAATCACCCTATCTGACCAGGTTAACCATTTACTCAGCCAAAAAGCGACATTTTATGCTGAACATTTCAAAGCCATTGATAACTTGCAGCAGTTACCTCCAAATGCCCATTGTTTAAACTCGGTGCTCAGTGCGACACATTACAGACCATGGTTGGAACAGTTTGCTCTTAGCTATCGAGTAAAAGGGAACGTTGCTGGAGAGGCAACGCGAGAAGTCGATGCGAGGGCATTACATTCAATGTGGAGTCAGTGGTTTTTTGGTCTGCAACTGCCTCCTTTATTATTGTGGCTGTTTTGTTGTCCGCTCGGTAGTGAGCTTCAGCGTGCCATTGCTGCGGCATCCCGTTGGGATAATTGGTATTTTGAAGCGCACGAAAGTGGTCGAGTAGAAACTTTTTATTTATTGCTTAGTCCAGAGGCGAATTATCTCGCTTCCGTCAGTCAGCTTGCCAGTTGGGAGCAGCTACTCGAACAATTGCTCATCCCGATCGTCGAGCGTTTAACTTGCCTTAGCCCTGTGGCTGCAAAGCTTCATTTTAGCCATCAAGCTTATATTGTGCATTGGTATCTGGGGGAGCTGTCACTCCCTGATAGCTGGCGTGAGCAACGGATAAAAGAAATATTCGCTCGTCCAGAGTTATCCCTAAGGGTAAATGATCAGCCGACAATCAATCCCTTTTGGCGAAAATTAAGACTTAAAGATCAGCAAAGCGCGCGTATCGTATGTTGCCTGCGTCACAAGCTGCCTTGTACCCAAATGTGCGCAGATTGTCCGCTAGATAAGAAGCCTCGCATACATGCTGCCCAAAAAGCTTGTGGTTAGTGCGCTGTTTAATCAGAGCGAGGGGGGATTAAACTTTACTCACCAGTTGGTTGAAAACAGCAGAAAGGGGTTGAAATCTTCTGAAAACAAAAAAAAGCCCCAATTTACAGGGGCTTGGTAAGCTTAAAGAGACTCAAAAAACCTTATTCGATGTTTTGGATCTGCTTGTTGATTACTTGGTTTTAATGGTTTAAAATCAATGGTTTAAGTGTTGTTTTCTCTAGATCGTTTGGTTTTACTACCCCAAATACTACCCAGTTGGTTTAAATCACTTCGTTTTTACATTAACAATAGTTTTATTTTTGAGCATTAGGCCAGCCATTGCCCACTGAAGCATATAGTCAATGCACTGGATTTGAGATGTGAGCATGCGGGAAGATACTTATCAAAGACACATGATGCTTAACATGTTAAGAGCTGAGTCAACCAAAATTATTGTGCCAATGCAGCAGAAACGTTGCATGATGATCCCGGATTCTTGGAGCTAGTTTTGGTTTCTGGAGTCAAATCAATGGCTAAACTCTAACCATTCATGCGGACGCCCTGCTCAAGCCTGCATCTTCAAGTTGATTCGGTATATATCTTCTTCAGCATATCTCTTTTTTTCTTTTTTTCTTCTTTTATTTGATTTTGTACATCTTCAATTTTTTTAAAAAACAGTTCTGTCATAATGGATATTATTTGGTTTATTGGCATATCGAGAGTTTTAGATAAATGCTTAAGTTTTTTTACTGTTGATTCTTCAACTACAACGTTTATATTCTTTTTGTTTTCTTTCTTTATCTTTTCTCTATATTTCACTTGAGACCAAGCCTTTTTCATAGATAGTATTAATAGTTTTTTCTCATGAATTGATATCTCTAATGCATAAATGCTAGATAAAAAGTAAATATAGTTAATATCTTTTCTATCATATATTCTAGGTTTCTTCGGTAATTTTGATTTGAAAGTGTCACAATTTTTTATATAGTTATTTAACCACTGTTTTTGTTCGAGGTTTACATCGAGCCATGAAGTTTTTAATGAGTTTTTGTTTTCTGTATACATTTCATTTAAATAATCAAGGTATCTTATTTTTTGTCGATAAGAAGTATTCATTGTGTTTAAAAAAATGATAAACTCCTTTATTCTATAATCTATGCTTTCTGTTTTTCTTGTTGTGAATTTATAAAAATGTAAAATTTCGGACTCATGTTTTTTCCTAGGTCTAAAAAATACTAATTCATCATTAACATTGAATACATTATTATTTAATAGATGAGAGTAATATGTCATGGCGGCTATTTTATCGTTTAGAATAATTTCATAGTATTTTGATGGTAGATAATCAGATGTTAAGTTCATAATATATTCACCGATCTGTTCTTGTGTGATGTTATCGCTTTTATAATAATCGATAATTGATTTAATTATATATTTCGCACACGTGTCAATATTATCTTCATTTATTATACTTGAAGAGATTATTTCTTGTGGATCCATGCTTAAATCTTGTTCATAGGCTATGCTTTTTAAATCAAGTTCATTTAATTTTTTTAACTCAACTTTAATTTTGTTTAGTAGTTCAACATTGTCTGTTTTTATATTTTCTTCATGTATCATTTTATTTTCTACTTAGTAGTTATAACGTTCTTTTATTGTAGTGTTAAGGTAGTGTTTATGTAATGTTCTGATTCATTTATTGCTCACTAAGCCTTAAGTTAATGGTCTTTTCTCATTGTTCTGTGAAGTTGATCGAGCTTGTTTTTCCTAAGTTAACTTCCGAGTAGCCGGTAGTATGGTGAAGTTGTATTTTATCTTGTTGATGTCTTTGTTATAAGAAAATAAGGTATGGATAGATACTTTTAATTTGATTTTTTGTTTTTATAGAACTAGTGATTTAGAATGATTGTTGGTATTAGTAATATTATTTACTTTAATCAACGAATAAAAAATAACATTGTTTCTCCTTTCTATACCAGGATAACGAAGAGGTATAGAAAGTGACATCATCACTAAAGAACCATTTGACTAGAATCAAACAAGGTAGCTACAAAGGAAGAGATATTTGTAAGGGGAGAAATAATAAAGAATTAGAAATGTTCAAAGAATATTTAGATAGAATAGAGCGGGTAATGAAAAAAACGACAAGTGAATATTCAAGAGTAACCGCAGTTAGAGTTGATCTTAAATTCCCTTCCACTATAAAATATGAGGTTGGCAATGTAATTAAACGATTTATTGGATCCCTAACATCACAAATAGAAGTAGATATAAAAAGAAAACGAAGAGAAGGAAAAAGAACACCCAGCTGCAATGTTCGTTATATTTGGGTTAAAGAAAATAAATTATCTATTAATGATCATTATCATTGTGTCTTATTCTTTAATAAAGATGTTTATGCTTATCTAGGTAATTATCGAAGCATAAATAATTTAGCCTATAAAATTCAAAGTGCGTGGTGTCGTGCTCTCGATCTGGATATAGATGAGGGAGAGGGATTGGTTCATTTCCCCAAGCACGCTGTTTATTGGCTTAATCGTACAGCGAATAATTTTGAAGTTCAATTCGATCAATTATTTAAACGGTTAAGTTATTTTGCTAAATCTGAAACAAAAAAATACGGAGACCGACGCCGTAGCTTTGGTTGTTCTCAACGATAGAACGGTATACGTAATATTATCACTATTAATGCAATATATTATTTATCATTCAGCCGGAGTGATGTACTCCGGCCTTTTGCCGTTATGGTATTAGTTTTAACTTAAGTGATTGGTATTCCTGTTCGAGAGAGGCTCGAGCCATTTTTCGGCGTTCATCAATCGGGATGCGATCAGAAAGGCGCTGAGCGTGGCGGTCCAGTTGTTTTAATTCGATTTGATACCACTCATCGAGTTGTTGCTCAATGTGCTCTGTCGGCA
>NZ_CAWNVW010000005.1:0-69678 GCF_963878025.1 Vibrio sp. 11986-1-5 | reverse complement strand
CTCGACTTGCATGTGTTAGGCCTGCCGCCAGCGTTCAATCTGAGCCATGATCAAACTCTTCAATTTAAGTTTTTTGTGGCTCAATGAATACTGACTTTAAACTACCATAAGTAATTCAAAGCTATTACCGTTCCAACAGAACGATAATGAATTGACTGTGCCGATAGAGCTAAAAGCGCTATCAATTGGTCACTCAGTTCATTGATACCGAAGTGCTTATTGCTAAGCATTTTGATTATCATCAACGAGTGCCCACACAGATTGATTGGTTTAAATTGTTAAAGAGCGCTTCCAAATAAACTTAGTCAACTCGGAAGAGGCAGCTATTTTAGCGAGATAAACTTTCGTGTCAAACACTTTTTTATTTATCTTTTCAAGGTAAAAACCTTTTTAAAACAACTTACTGACTCGCTTAATAATTTAAGCTTTACCTTGTCAGCGAAGCGGCATTATAGAGATCAACATCACATTGGCAAGCACTTTTTTGAACTTTTTTACTAATCAATAAACAAGCGTACAAAAACAAAGCAAACAAAACAAAATCAACCATTTTTCGTTACATCTGATTAAACTGATTGGCGAATTTAGTCACTTTTTGCCAATTTGTGTACTCTACTTCTTTCGTAGTATCCGTTTCTCCGCCAGTTAAACTCATAATAAAGCGAATCATAATTTTATCGAACAGACTATAGCGGGGATAATACAAAGCGCCCGCAAAAACACCGATTAAACTTGGCTTCCAAGACGATTTTTTTAAGAAGGTTTGAATATAAACACTCCCTTCAGGGGTATCTTTACCTTGTTGTTCTTTGCGAGCAGTAAGGTTAACGCAAAAAAAAGCGCACTTATTTTGCTGTAAATGACTCTGGTTCGCTGCTATGAATGAATAAAGCTGAGGGCTCAATCGACCATAACGAATGGATGCGCCAATAAGAACTTTATCGTAAATAGATAAGTCTTCTACGCTGTAGTGCTGTAAGTCCTGAATCTCACACTGACTATCCACAAGATGATCAGCAATAAACTGGATGATTTTCTTAGTTTGCCCTTCACGAGACGAATAGAGCATCAATATTTTCACGAAATCCCCTTCCCTTAGCTACGCCAAAAAGTAGGCGTTAATAAAATAAGCAATGTGAATATCTCTAGTCGACCAAATAACATCGACACAATCAAAATCCATTTAGCGGCATCGTTAATATCTGCAAAGTGAGACGCAACCTCGCCAAGTCCTGGGCCAAGATTATTTAGTGTTGCCGCCACCGCTGAAAAAGCAGTCAACTCATCTATACCGGTAAAGATCAATGCCAACATGCAAACCACAAATACCAATGCATATGCAGAGAAAAATCCCCACACAGCATCAACGACACGCTGTGACAAAGCACTATCACCTAATTTGATCGGATAGATAGCTCTTGGGTGGACTAAACGCTTCATTTCTCGCGCACCTTGTAGAGTCAATAAAAAGACCCGAATCACTTTCATTCCACCACCAGTTGAACCTGCACAGCCACCGATAAAAGAAGAAAACAATAAGAGAACGGGTAAAAAGAGTGGCCACTCTGAAAAACCGGTCGTCGTAAAACCGGCCGTCGTAGAAATAGAGACGGTTTGGAATAGCGTCTGATCAAAAGCATGATATAGCGAGTCATAACTATGGTGCTTAAGGATAACCAGAAAGCAAACGATGAATAAAATTACTTGAATAAGAACAAAGGCACGAAACTCTCTATCTGCCCAATAATATTTAGGATGAACGCCCCCCGTGGCAAAGGCGGCATAGTGAAGAGTAAAGTTACAAGCAGAAATGAGTAAGAAAACTACGGTGATAAGATTAATCGCATAACTGTCAAAGTATCCGATACTCGCATCATGAGTTGAAAAACCACCAATCGCAATGGTTGAGAAACTATGGCATATTGCATCAAACAGCGTCATACCAGCAAACCAATAAGCGGCCGCGCAAGCAATAGTTAGACTTAAATAGATATACCATAAGGCTTTCGCTGTTTCAGCTATTCGCGGAGTCACTTTATTGTCTTTAACTGGACCAGGGATTTCCGCACGATAGAGCTGCATTCCACCTATCCCTAACACGGGTAAAATAGCCACAGCGAGAACGATGATCCCCATTCCGCCAAACCATTGCAAAAACTGACGATAAAAAAGAATCGCTTTAGGCAAATCATCCAGACCGGCAATCACCGTTGCTCCCGTGGTCGTTAAGGCAGAGAACGATTCAAAAAAAGCATCGGTTACAGAAACGTTCGGATTATCTGCTAATAAAAACGGCAGCGCTCCCGCACTACCAATGACCGTCCAGAATAAGACAACAATCAAAAATCCATCTCGTGCTTTTAACTCATGGCGATGATGACGATTAGGCAGCCATAGTAAGGCCCCTAAAATAAAAAGTACGAAAAAAGTAGAGACAAAAGGCACCCCTGCACCATCACCATAGATTAAGGCAACAGATGCAGGTATCAGCATAGAAACACTAAACAAAGCGAGCAATAGCCCGACGATTCGAATAATTGAACGAAATTGCATAAAAAATGACGAAGCTCGGCTTCTGACTTCCTAAATATGTTCTATGTGAGTAACAAGAATCTTAGCACTACTCTTGTTAATAATATTTTGGGTAAAAGCATTCAGGTTACCCCAAGGTAACTCAATCATGATCTGCACATTATCATAGTACTGAGCTTCAACTTGTTCGGCTTCATACTCATTCATGATTGACTGAGCTAAGGCAATAAAACTGTAGTCTAACGTTAGCAATGCTTTTGTGGTGATTTTTTTCTCATTTATTTGAAGCAGCTTAAGCGCTTGCTGTACACCGCCACCATAGGCTTTTACTAACCCTCCGGTACCAAGCAGAATGCCACCATAATAACGTGCGACAACAGCGGTAATTTCTCCAATTCCGGAACCAGATAATTGTGCAAGCATCGGCTTACCAGCGGTACCAGAGGGTTCACCATCATCACTAAAGCCCCATAACGTTGAGTTTTCCGGTCGTCCTGCGATAAATGCTGAGCAATGATGTCGCGCATCTGGGTGCTTTTGCTTAATAAAAGCAATGAATTCCCTAGCTTCTTCCGCTCCCGAAGTATGAGCAAGATAAGTGAGAAAGCGGCTTTTTTTTATCTCTTCCTCAAACAAACAGGTCTCTGCAGGAATAGGATAAGACTGAACGTTCATAACTGGATAGTCGATCGTAAAAAGGGGACTCAGTGTATCACGAACGTAAAAAAAGTCGGATCAGATTGGTAACAAGCGCACAATGTTAAACACTTGTTTAAAAAATGTATTGAAATTAATCCATCTCCCGTTCAAACTGAAAAAACTGGTCAAACCAGAACATTAATACCACAACACTCTCACACGCAATCGCCGGATTGTATGTCACGGAGATAGACAATGATTTACCAAGCCAAAACCCTACAGGTAAAGGAATTGCAAGATGGTATCGCAGAGCTGAATTTTTGCTCTCCTGAATCCGTCAATAAACTAGATCTAGCAACCCTTACCGCACTTAATGAAGCTCTAGATGCTTTACACCAGCACTCTGGGTTAAAAGGACTGATCCTAACTTCAAATAAACCTGCTTTTATCGTCGGTGCTGATATTACTGAGTTTTTAGGTTTATTTGCGATGCCTGATGCTGAGCTTGATCAGTGGTTAGTATTTGCTAACACTATCTTTAATAAATTAGAAGACCTACCGGTCCCCACCTTATCAGCCTTAACTGGATTCACTTTAGGTGGAGGCTGTGAGTGTGTACTTGCTACCGACTTTAGAATCGGTGATAAAACCACCAGCATTGGACTACCAGAAACTAAGCTTGGGATCATGCCTGGATTTGGTGGAACCGTTCGCCTACCACGTTTGATTGGCGCTGACAGCGCAATGGAAATCATCACTCAAGGTAAAGCCTGCCGAGCTGAGGAAGCACTTAAGCTAGGTTTGCTGGATGCGATTGTCGATAGCGATAAGCTGTTAGAATCTGCACTCAATACCATCACTCAAGCGATTAATGAAAAAATGGACTGGGTAGGACGACGCAAACAAAAAACGTCACCGTTAACCTTAAGCAAAATGGAAAGCATGATGAGCTTTACCATGGCAAAAGGCGTTGTTGCTCAAGTCGCCGGTAAACATTATCCCGCGCCGATGACCGCGGTAGTCACCATTGAACAAGCCGCGCGCAGCTCACGCGATGAAGCACTGGATATTGAACGTCAACACTTCATCAAATTGGCGAAATCAACCGAAGCTCAAGCTTTAGTGGGTCTATTTTTAAATGATCAACACATTAAAGGGTTAGCGAAACACTCTGCTAAATCAGCCAGCCAAGACACTCAACGAGCCGCTGTATTGGGTGCAGGCATTATGGGTGGAGGTATCGCTTACCAATCGGCCACTAAAGGTGTGCCAGTCTTGATGAAAGATATCGCTCAGCCTTCACTCGACCTAGGCATGACCGAAGCTTCTAAACTACTCAATAAACAACTAGAACGTGGTAAAATTGACGGCTTCAAAATGGCGGGTATTCTTGCCTCGATTACTCCAAGCCTACATTATGCGGGTATAGAACAGGCCGATGTGATTGTTGAAGCGGTCGTCGAGAATCCTAAAGTTAAAGCAGCGGTGTTGAGCGAAGTTGAAAGCCAAGTTTCGGATAACACGATCATTACGTCCAACACATCAACCATTCCGATTAATTTACTCGCCAAATCACTGAAACGCCCAGAAAACTTCTGTGGTATGCACTTTTTCAATCCTGTGCATCGTATGCCATTAGTTGAGATCATCCGTGGCGAGAAAACCTCTGACGATACCATTAATCGCGTTGTCGCTTATGCGGCCAAAATGGGTAAATCGCCAATTGTCGTTAATGATTGTCCGGGATTTTTCGTTAACCGTGTTCTATTCCCTTACTTCGGTGGTTTCAGCTTGCTATTACGCGATGGTGCTGATTTTACCCAGATAGATAAAGTCATGGAACGTCAGTTTGGCTGGCCAATGGGACCCGCGTATTTACTCGACGTGGTTGGTCTTGATACCGCCCATCACGCACAAGCGGTCATGGCAGAAGGTTTCCCTGAACGAATGGGTAAACAAGGCCGTGATGCGATCGATGTTCTTTATGAAGCGAATAAATATGGCCAAAAAAATGGTCATGGCTTCTATAGCTACTCGATAGATAAGAAAGGCAAACCGAAGAAAAATTTCTCGGCTGACGTTTTACCTCTTCTCGCTGACGTCTGCGCCAGCCCGCAGCCTTTTGAAGATCAAACAATCATTGAACGTATGATGATTCCGATGATCAACGAAGTCGTGCTGTGCCTAGAAGAGGGTATTATTGCTTCTCCTCAAGAGGCGGATATGGCCTTAGTCTACGGCTTAGGATTCCCTCCATTCCGTGGTGGAGTTTTCCGTTACCTCGATACCATCGGTTTAGAGCAATATATTGCGATGGCCAAACAGCATCAGCATTTAGGCGCGATGTATCACCTACCACAACTGTTACTAGATATGGCAGAAAAAGGGCAGCGCTTTTACCCTATCCCAGCTCCAGCTTCTTTATAAACAGTGATTTGGAAAAGGAATAACAAAATGAATACTGTAGTGATTGTTGATTGCCTTCGTACGCCAATGGGACGTTCGAAAGGCGGAGCATTTCGCCACCAGCGCGCTGAAGATCTCTCGGCTCATCTAATGAAAGGAATATTGGCTCGCAACCCACAAGTCAATCCACAAGAGATCGAAGACATTTATTGGGGCTGTGTACAACAAACCTTAGAGCAAGGGTTTAATGTCGCTCGTAATGCCGCCTTACTTGCTGGCCTACCAATAGACATTGGCGCGGTTACCGTCAACCGTTTATGCGGCTCATCGATGCAAGCTTTACATGACGCAGCACGAGCAATTATGGTTGGTGATGCCGAAATATGCTTGGTCGGGGGTGTTGAGCATATGGGCCATGTACCGATGAATCATGGTGTCGACTTCCACCCGGGTTTATCAAAAAACGTTGCCAAAGCCGCTGGTATGATGGGCTTAACCGCAGAGATGCTTGGTAAGCTGCATGGCATAAGCCGTGAGCAACAAGATGCTTTTGCAGCTCGTTCTCATCAACGCGCTCAAGCAGCAACCGTCGAAGGCCGTTTTAAAAATGAGATTTTACCGACCGAAGGTCATAGCGCTGATGGGACCTTATTTACTCTAGATTATGATGAAGTCATCCGCCCAGAAACGACGGTTGAAGGTTTGGCAGAACTGCGTCCAGTTTTTGATCCCGCCAATGGCACCGTGACTGCTGGCTCTTCATCTGCTCTTTCTGATGGCGCATCGGCGATGCTGATCATGAGTGAAGCCAAAGCTAAAGCCTTAGGACTCACCATTCGCGCTAAAGTCAAATCAATGGCGATTGCTGGTTGCGATCCATCAATTATGGGTTATGGTCCAGTACCCGCAACCAAAAAAGCACTGCAACGCGCTGGGCTCACAATGGCAGATATCGATCTCGTCGAGTTAAATGAAGCCTTTGCCGCTCAATCTTTGCCTTGTGCAAAAGATCTTGGTTTGATGGATGTAGTTGATGAGAAAGTTAACTTAAATGGCGGAGCGATCGCTTTAGGCCATCCTTTAGGCTGTTCAGGAACCCGTATTTCCACGACATTGATCAATCTCATGGAAGCGAAAGATGCTAAATATGGTCTGGCAACGATGTGTATCGGTCTAGGTCAAGGCATAGCAACGATTTTTGAACGTCCATAGACGTTGATTTATATTTGAAGAGCCAGTTTAATAGCTGGCTCTTCTTTTTTAAGCGTCGGTTTTTAACCAATCGCGATGTAATTGTTCGCTATCCCCTAAATAATTCACCATCCATTCGATTAATTGATGGTTCTCATCTTTACGCCACACTAAGCAACATTGGCTTAATGGCTTATTATCAGGAAGATCTTTGGCAATCAATTGGCCAGAAGACAGCAAAGGTTGAGCCATATGACTTGGCATAAAACCCACCCCTAATCCTTTTTTTAAACACTCTTTCGCACTATACCAATTGGGTAATAAAAGGCGCCGCTGCTTGGGGTAATGCCCTGTATGGCGCTTGGGTAATAAACTCGAAGTATCATCTAAACAAATTGCAGGATATTGACTCACCTGTTCTTCGGTTAATATATCGATATGCGCACAGGGATGATCGGGAGAGAGCACAAAGATCCAATCTAATAATCCCATATCGCGCACTTCAAAATCTCCACCAACAGGTATTGCGGAGGTCGCCCCAATCACGATATCTGCCCGGCCTTGAGAGATAGCTTCCCACGATCCATTAAACACTTCCATGTTGATTTGTAGCTCGGCAAATTCAAACGTTTGATAAAAGTTTTCAACCATAGGTTTGATGCAATCAAGCTTGACCACATTATCTAGCGTCAATTTTAGCGTTTTTTGCCATCCGTGTGCTGCTCTTCTGGTTTGTGATTTGATCTCCTCCATTTGCCGCAATAAATGACGAGCCTCGACCATAAAGAGCTCACCGGCACTGGTTAATTCCACTTTTCGCGGTAAACGACGAAATAAAATCACCCCCAACTCCGTTTCGACTTGACGAACGCCATAACTGATCGCCGAAGGAACTTTATGCAATACCTCTGCTGCCGCTGTAAAACTGCCTAATCTGGCAACGGTATCAAGCATTTCTAGAGATGATTTAGAAAACATAATAACCCTATCAGTCAAATTTTTTGAACGATAACCAACAAATTTCGCGTTTCATTTAATACAAAATGATCAATACAATCAATAGTCAGATAAAACATAGCTATCAATGGCACATAACAAGAAAAAATGAATTAATTTTTTTGATAGGAATAAAAATGAAAGTCTCACCTTTACAACTGTTTTACTTATCAGCGCTATCAATGCTCGGCTTTATTGCTACCGATATGTATTTACCAGCCTTTAAAATCATGGAACATGATTTTGCAACAGGTCCAGAGCAGATTGCCCTGTCCTTGACGGTATTTTTAATGGGCATGGCGATAGGTCAACTCTTATGGGGCTTGGCCTCAGATAAATTTGGTCATCGCAATACCTTAATTGTCGGACTGGTGATTTTTACTATTGCTTCTTGTGGTTTAGCTTACAGCGAAACAGTGTGGCAATTGCTGAGCTTACGTTTTGTCCAAGCGATTGGCGTTTGTGCTCCAGCGGTTATCTGGCAAGCGATGGTGATTAAACGTTATCCCAGCCAAGTCAGCCAACAGCTTTTCGCAACCATTATGCCTTTGGTCGCACTATCTCCTGCGCTGGCACCGCAATTAGGTGTGCTCCTCGCCAATACTTTCGGCTGGCATAGTATTTTCTTTACCCTCACCTTAATGGGTATCGTTCTGGTCATCTGTACGGGTTTACAAGAAAATGTTAAAGGCGATCCGAAAACAACATCGATTGCCGAAGATATCAAATACCTTTTCAAAAGTCGGGCTTACATCGGTAATGTGATGATGTTTGCTTGTGCCTCTGCCGCCTTTTTTGCCTATTTAACCGGAATGCCAGAAATCATGGCGCAGCTAGGTTATGAAGCCAAAGATATCGGGATGAGTTTTATCCCACAAACCATCGCTTTTATGGTCGGTGGCTATATCGGTAAAAAATCGGTCAGTAAATATGGCGATGAAAAAGTCCTTAAGCAACTGCTTGCTCTATTTACCTTATCATCAGGAGTGATATTTGTTGCATCACAGTGGACACTCACCTCTATTTGGCCAATCTTAGCGCCTTTCTGTTTGATCGCTGTAGCGAATGGTGCGCTTTACCCAATAGTGGTTAACCGTGCACTATCAAGTGCAAAACATAGCCCAGCAACAGCAGCGGGGATGCAAAACAGCTTACAAATTTGTGCTGCGAGTTTAGCCAGCGCTTTAGTTGCCACCTTAGCAAGTCAAGCACAAGTGGTCACTGGCGTAGCAATTATGATTTGTACGTTTGGTCTTTGGGTGGGGTATATCATTGCTAACCGCCACTTAAGCCAACATTTTACTACGCCGGATAACTCTCGCGTTGTGCGCGATAAGTAAAAACGGAGTAACCCAAATAGCCCGCGTCATACGGGCTATTTATTTTGGCAACACGGCTTATTTTTTTACAGGACGTGACCACCCAGAAATTTTCTTCTCTTTAGCGCGAGTAATCACTAACTCACCGGCAGCCACAGGCTTAGTCAGCGTAGTACCAGCACCAACTGTTGCCCCATCAGCTATCGTAACCGGGGCAATCAATTGACTATCGGAGCCAATAAATACGTCATTACCAATAATTGTTTTATGCTTATTAGCGCCATCGTAGTTACAGGTAATGACCCCCGCGCCAATATTAACTCGCTGCCCGACTTCGACATCTCCTAGGTAAGTCAGATGATTAGCCTTTGAACCTTCACCTAAGCGAGCATTTTTCATCTCTACAAAATTACCGACATGGGCATCATCACGCAATTCAGCACCTGGACGTAAACGGCTAAATGGACCGACAGTACAGTCTTCACCGACCGTTGCCCCTTCAATAATGCTATAAGGACGAACAACGGTGTTATCATCAATTTCACAATCAATCAGAATCGACCCAGCACCAATCACAACGTTATTGCCTATCGATACCTGCCCTTCGATCACAACATTAACATCGATTTCAACATCCACTCCACATTGCAACTCACCACGTAGATCAAATCGAGCAGGATCACGCAACATAACGCCTTGCTCAAGCAACTTATTAGCTTGGCGAGCTTGGAAAGCGCGCTCTAAACGAGCAAGTTGAATACGATCATTAACACCTTCCACTTCAATTGAGCTCACTGGATGCACTGCTTCAACCGCCCGCCCTTCATCATGAGCCGCGGCAATCACATCCGTTAAGTAATACTCACCCTGAGCGTTATTCTTATTAAGCCCTTTTAGCCAGCGTTTTAAATCTCCACCGGTAGCAACCATAACCCCCGTGTTGATCTCTTTAATTTGTTTTTGCTCTTCGCTGGCATCTTTTTGCTCAACAATCGCCACTACAGGGCCATTCTTACGGACAATACGTCCATAGCCCGTTGGGTTATCGAGAACCACCGTCAACAGCGCAATACCACCTGTTGGTTGAGCTTCAAGTAAGCTTTCTATGGTTTGTTCCGAGATCAACGGAACATCGCCATACAAAACTAAGATTTTTTCATCGTCTCTAAACTGATCCGACGCTTGATCCACCGCATGTCCAGTACCAAGTTGCTCGGCTTGCAATACCCAATTAACCGGCTCATCGGCCAGAACGTGTTGCATTTGCTCTCCACCATGCCCATAGACCAGATGGATATTATGTGCACCAAGATTATGACATGTGTTGATCACATGTTTGACCATGGGCTTTCCAGCCAAAGTATGCAGCACTTTAGGGATATGGGAGTGCATACGGGTGCCTTTGCCTGCGGCAAGGATCACTGCGCTAAATTTCATCGGATACCTATGACGTTATATAAAATATGGCTCGCATTTTAGCGGGTAATGCGAGACGTGTTAATTTTCTAGTGCAAGTTTTTGATAAAAAACCAACAAAAAGGCGACCGAAAGGTCGCCTTTTATGATTACGTACTGAAAAGGGATCAGCGACGCTTTCTTATTAGATCAATGACGCGTAACTGAGCAATTGCTTTAGCCAATTCACTTGATGCCTGAGCAAAGTTCACATCACCATGATTGTCGTTGAGCAGTTCTTCTGCTGAGCGTTTCGCTTCAGCGGCTTTTGCTTCATCGAGCTCTTCAGCACGAATCGCAGTATCTGCTAAAATCGTTACATCATTCGGTTGAACTTCGAGTATGCCACCAGAAAGGTAAATAATTTCTTCTTTACCTTTAATAGTCACAATACGCACCATCCCCGGCCTGATGTAAGTCAGTAAAGGGACGTGTCCAGCTAAAACCCCTAAATCTCCGCTTTCACCCGAGACTTGAATAGACCGCGCCCAACCGGAAAAAATCCGCTTTTCAGCACTGACTACATCTAAGTTAAAGGTTACTGATGCTGTCATAAAGCCTCCTTGGAGATCTGAGCGTTATAGCTTCTTGGCATTCTCAAGTGCATCGTCAATCGTACCGCAGTACATAAACGCTTGCTCTGGAATGTCATCATAATCGCCAGCTAATAGACCTTTAAAGCCGCGCAACGTCTCTTTCAACGATACGTAAACACCAGGGTCACCCGTAAAGACTTCCGCTACGTGATAAGGTTGAGTCAAGAAACGCTCAATCTTACGCGCACGAGCAACCACTTGCTTATCAGATTCAGACAGCTCGTCCATACCCAAAATAGCAATGATGTCTTTGAGTTCTTTATAACGCTGTAACGTTGATTGCACACCACGAGCAACATCGTAATGCTCTTGGCCAACCACCAAAGGATCCAACTGACGAGACGTTGAATCAAGTGGGTCAATCGCAGGGTAAAGACCCATCGCTGCGATGTTACGGTTAAGTACAACCGTGGCATCCAAGTGAGCAAACGTCGTCGCTGGTGATGGGTCAGTTAAGTCATCCGCAGGTACATAAACCGCTTGTACTGAAGTGATAGAACCCGTCTTCGTTGACGTGATACGCTCTTGCAGTACACCCATCTCTTCAGCAAGTGTTGGCTGATAACCTACCGCAGAAGGCATACGACCAAGCAGTGCCGATACCTCTGTTCCCGCAAGGGTATAACGATAAATGTTATCGATAAACAGCAATACGTCACGGCCTTCGTCACGGAATTTCTCCGCCATGGTCAAGCCAGTCAAAGCAACACGTAGACGGTTACCTGGTGGCTCGTTCATCTGGCCATAAACCATTGCTACTTTTGATTCTTCTGGCTTTTCGATGTTAACAACACCCGCTTCCTGCATTTCGTGGTAGAAGTCGTTACCCTCACGAGTACGCTCACCTACCCCTGCAAATACCGAAAGGCCTGAGTGTTGTAGTGCGATGTTATTGATAAGCTCCATCATGTTAACGGTCTTACCTACACCAGCACCACCAAAGAGACCGATTTTACCGCCTTTAGCAAACGGACAAATCAAATCAATTACTTTTACACCAGTTTCAAGTAGCTCTGTCGAGTTAGATTGCTCTTCATAGCTTGGCGCTAAACGGTGAATAGAGTAAGTCTCTTCTGCACCAATTTCTCCGCGCTCGTCAATCGCATCACCGAGTACGTTCATGATACGACCAAGGGTTTTCATCCCTACTGGTACTGATATTGGACCGCCAGTATTTTCAACTGTCATTCCACGACGTAAACCATCTGAGCTGCCCATTACAATACAGCGAATGATACCACCGCCTAACTGTTGTTGAACCTCAAGAACAAGACGCTCTTTTGAGTCTTGAACGTTAAGTGCATCATAAACGCTAGGCACTGAGCTCTGTGGAAACTCTACGTCGACTACCGCACCGATGATCTGTACGATCTTACCTGTAGCCATCGTTAATCCTCTAGTCTGTTAATTACCTTTGTTAAACCGCTGCTGCGCCGCTAACAATCTCTGACAATTCTTGGGTGATGGCTGCTTGGCGAGCCTTGTTATACACCAGTTGTAAATCATCAATCAGATTACCTGCGTTATCCGATGCTGCTCTCATCGCAACCATTCGGGCAGACATTTCACACGCTAAGTTTTCCACTACGGATTGATATACTTGTGCTTCGATATAACGAGTCATCAAAGTATTCAGTAGTTTGTTCTGATCAGATTCAAACATGTAACTCCAAGCATGCTTGCGACCTGAATCATCCTCTTGCGTTTTCGGCAAAGGTAACAATTGTTCCATCTTTGGTTGTTGAGTCATCGAGTTAACAAACTCGTTGTACACTAGGAACAAACGATCGATTTCACCTTCTTTGTACTTAGTCAGCATAACGCTGATAGAACCGATCAAATCATCTAACTGTGGCTCATCACCGATACCGGTTTTCTGAGCGACAATTTTTGCTCCTATGCCTCGGAAATAAGAACTACCTTTACTTCCAATCATCGCGATTTCAATCGCACTGCCACGGCTTGAATATTCATTCATATGCGCAACGGCTTTTTTAAACATATTGATGTTTAAACCACCACACAAACCGCGATCGGTGGATACGACGATATACCCAACACGTTTAGCTTCACGTTCTTCTAAGTAAGGATGAGTAAACTCCAAAGTACCGTTTGCTAAATGACCAATGACTTTACGAATTGTTTTTGAATATGGACGAGGCCCTTCCATCGCATCTTGAGTTCGACGCATTTTAGAAGCCGCAACCATTTCCATTGCTTTAGTAATTTTTTGAGTGCTTTTAACACTCCCAATCTTACTGCGAATCTCTTTTGTATTGGCCATCGTTACTCTCCGTTAATTACAATGTGGCTTGTAATTACCAAGTCTGAGTTGCTTTAAAATCTTCCACTAACTTTTTCAACTTAGCTTCAATTTCATCGTTGTAAGCACCCGTCTTGTCAATTTCCGTTTTAAAATCGGCATATTGAGAATGAGCATACGACAGAAGTGCAGATTCAAAATCCAACACTTTATTCAATTCGACATCGCTTAAGTAACCGCGCTCAGCAGCAAAAATAACCAACGCCTGATCAAAAACTGACATCGGCGCATATTGCTTTTGCTTCATCAATTCAGTCACTTTTTGACCATGATTAAGCTGACGTTTCGTCGCTTCATCCAGATCAGAAGCAAACTGAGCAAACGCTGCAAGTTCACGGTAGGCCGCTAGAGCAGTACGAATACCGCCAGAGAGCTTTTTGATAATTTTTGTCTGTGCAGCACCACCTACCCGAGAAACCGAGATACCGGGATCGACCGCAGGACGAACACCAGCATTAAACAACTCAGTTTGTAGGAAGATCTGACCATCGGTAATCGAGATTACGTTGGTTGGTACGAAAGCTGAAACGTCACCCGCTTGAGTTTCAATGATCGGTAATGCCGTTAAAGAACCAGTTTTACCTTTCACTTCACCATTAGTGAAACGTTCTACATAGACTTCACTCACTCGAGCAGCACGCTCTAGGAGACGAGAGTGGAGGTAAAAAACGTCACCAGGGAAAGCTTCACGACCCGGTGGACGACGTAACAATAGCGAGATTTGACGATAAGCCACCGCTTGCTTTGATAAGTCATCATAAACAATCAGGGCATCTTCACCACGGTCACGGAAGTATTCACCCATAGCACAGCCAGAATAAGGCGCTAGATATTGTAGTGCTGCTGATTCAGAAGCAGAAGCAACCACAACGATGGTGTTTTTCAATGCACCATGCTCTTCCAATTTACGCACCACGTTCGCGATAGTTGACGCTTTTTGGCCAATCGCTACGTAGATAGAATAGATACCTGAATCTTTCTGGTTAATGATCGCATCAATCGCCAACGCAGTTTTACCTGTCTGACGGTCACCGATAATTAGCTCACGCTGACCACGACCGATAGGAATCATCGCATCAACCGATTTATAGCCTGTTTGTACTGGTTGATCGACCGACTTACGATCGATAACTCCAGGAGCAATCACTTCTACTGGAGAAGTTAATTTTGCTTCAATCGGACCTTTACCATCAATTGGCACACCTAACGTGTTCACCACACGACCCAAAAGCTCAGGGCCGACTGGGACTTCAAGAATACGCCCAGTACTGGTCACTTTCATACCCTCACTGAGATCAGTGTAAGGGCCCATGACAACAGCACCTACCGAATCACGTTCGAGGTTAAGTGCGAGAGCAAAATTGCCGCCCGGCAGTTCAATCATTTCACCTTGCATCACGTCCGCTAGGCCGTGAATACGGATGATACCATCGCTTACTGATACGATAGTACCTTCATTGCGAGCATCAGAAACAACGTTGAAACCTTCAATTCGCTTTCTGATGATTTCGCTGATTTCCGTGGAATTAAGTTGCATTGCTCCAATTCCCCTAATTAAGACTTCATCACGTCTTTCAGACGATTAATACGACCCAGTAACGAGTTATCAAGGATATTATCCTCTACTCGAATAACGGCTCCGCCAATAAGATTGCTGTCAATTTGGCAATTCAGCTTTACTTTACAGTCATAGCGTTTTTCTAAGTTACTGGTTAAAGTTTCAACCTGTTCATCGCTTAACTCATAAGAGCTCACCACTTGAACTTCTTTAGTACCAGAAGATTCCGTAGCAAACTTTTGAAACTGCTGACATATATCACCGAGCGCCGCTATGCGACGATTTTCCATCAACACCAATAAAAAATTAAGCATGGGTTGATCAAACTGCTCACCCGCAACATCAGCGTACACCTGCAACAATTGTTGCGATTGTAAGCTAAAAGCGGCCGATGATAATTCAGGCACCAACGACATTGTTTTTGCCAATTCGAGCATAGTTGACCACTGTTCAACCATACTGTGTTCACTGGCGTAACTGAATGCAGCCTTAGCGTATGGACGAGCAATCGTTGTCAAATCCGACATACAAATGCACTCCTTTATAGCTTCGCAGAAATACTATCAAGTATGTCTTGGTTAGCTGCCTTATCGACAGTTCGTTGAACAATTTTCTCAGCAGCAAGTAAAGCAAGAGTAGAAACTTCTTTTTGCAGCTCATTACGAGCACGCAAAATTTGCGCTTCTAGCTCTGCTTGGCCTTGAGCCAAGATATGCTCACGCTCGTGCGCTGCTTCTTGACGAGCTTCGTCTAAAATTTGAGCTTTGCGTTTGTTCGCTTGCTCAATAATGACTAGCGCCTCTTTTTTAGCAATTTTAAGCTGGTCTGCAGCATTGCTTTTAGCCAGATTAAGGGCTTTATCAGCACGCTCAGCAGAAGCTAAACCATCAGCGATCGTTTTCTGACGCTCTTCTATGGCACTCATCAAAGGAGGCCATACATACTTCATGCAGAACCAAACAAAGATTAAAAATGCGATGGTTTGGCCCAACAGAGTTGCATTGATATTCACACTAACTCTCCTTTATTTTGCTTCTGTTTACCCAATCATCTGTGCGTTTGGGTGACACAAAAAGGACAAGTTATGCAAACAGCATGTACATAGAGATACCAACACCAATCATAGGAACCGCATCAAGCAGACCAGCAATAATGAACATGTTAGTTTGTAGTACAGGGGCCATTTCTGGTTGACGAGCAACAGATTCAAGGAATTTACCACCAAGGATAGCAAAGCCAAAAGCAGTCGCTAGAGCACACATACCTAGTAGTAGAGCAACAACGAAATAAGTTTCCATAATAAAAGTCTCCAGTTTTCTTGGGTTGTTTAAATTAAGAGTTTAATGAGAGTCATTACTTGCCATGCTGAGATAAACTATCGTCAACATCATAAAAATAAAGGCTTGCAGAGTAATAACCAGTACATGGAAGATGGCCCAAATGACATGCGCGACAACGCCTAAGCCACCGAGTACGAAACCAGCACCGTAGGTGATTGCGATCAAAACAAAGATCAGCTCACCCGCGTACATGTTACCGTACAGACGTAGCGAAAGGGATACCGGTTTTGCCAAAAATGACACCGTCTCAAGAACTAAGTTGAAAGGAATCAACGCCCAATGGTTAATTGGATGTAGGGTAAATGCCTTAACAAACCCCTTAAATCCTTGGTATTTGATGTAATAAGCAATTACCAATATCATGACCCCAATAGCCATTGCCAAGGTGATATTCAAGTTAACCGTAGGGAGAATCTTGAAATATTCGACACCAGCCAATGTCATTGCTGTAGGGACATAATCCACTGGCACTAAGTCCATTAAGTTCATCAAGAAAATCCAGACGAAAATGGTTAATGCTAATGGTGCGACCAACTTATCCTTGCCATGAAAAGTTCCTTTGACTAAGCCGTCAACCTGCTCAACGAGCATTTCAACAAAGCATTGCCATTTACCAGGAACTCCCGTGGTTGCATTTTTCCCAACACGATAAAACAACCACAAAAACAGCACGCCTAGACCCACTGAGAACAATAACGCATCCCAGTTTAACGTCCAAAATCCAGCATCCGCACAGCCGTAGTTTGTGGTGATGTTGCCATCAACCAAACAAACTTGAGCGCTTGTGAGGTGGTGCTGAATATATTCCTTCGGAGTATCAGCCATGGTGGTTCCCATTTTTTGCGGTAAGTAGTATAGGTGCAAACCAAAACATCAAGATGGTCAGTTTATAACCTGACATCATGGCACCAGGGTGATGCACATCAGTGAGATTAAAAATTAGCACAAACATGATAACGGTTAACACCAGCTTTAAAGCCCACCCCATCATAATAAACCCGAGCATAACCGTACCGTCAGCATCTGGCCTTGGGAGAAAGGCAAACAGTGTATAGACATAGTTACCGATGAGGGCAATCGCTCCACCTTTTAAGATAAAACGCGCTTCATCGGGTCCCCAGTACATATACGTCACGCCCCCGATCAGCAACAAAAAAACCAGCTGAAGGTGAACAACTCGAAATGCCGCCTTAGCTTGCTGACTCTGTGTTGCTATAAACATCAAAAGCACCTGTTTTCTGTATTATTCGCCAAGTTACAGTACGTTAATAAAACATTGCAACTCGGTGAAAAAAGCTTCGAAATTATATATAGGTATCGTAAAAACTCAACTGAAAGCGGGTGAGCCAAGCCGCAGAAAATATATTCTATAACCGATTTTTATGATGCAATCGTATCTAATTGTTTCAATAGCTCGATCAATTGTTCTTGATTTGTAAAATCAATAGTTAAACGCCCTTTACCATTGACTTGTAACTTTACTGCCATCTTTTTTTGTAATCGTTCAGCCAGTGCAGATAATTGCTGCTCAACCTCCGTCGCTAAGACGGGTGAAACGGGAGCTGTAGGAGTGTCACTAGACCAACGTTTAACTAAAGATTCAGCCTGACGTACCGTTAGTTGCTTGTCGACCATCACTTGTGCACAAGGCTGCTGTTGCTCTATAGGCAAAACCAGTAAACTGCGAGCATGACCCATTTCCAGTTGTTTACTTTCAACAAAACGCTTAACAGCATCATCCAACTGATTTAAACGCAATAAGTTACTTACTGTGGTGCGCGATTTGCCGATCACATCTGCCACTTGCTGATGGGTTAACTTAAATTCATCTTGTAACCGTTCTAACGCTTGAGCTTCTTCGATCGCGTTAAGATCTTCACGTTGAATATTTTCGATCAACGCCATGGCGATCGCGGCACGATCATCGACCCGTTTGATCAAACAGGGGACTTGCTTTAATCCCGCCTGTTTAGCCGCACGCCAACGACGCTCACCAGCGATGATCTCAAAGCCACCAAATTCAAGTGGCCTCACCACGATAGGTTGAATAATACCTTGCGACTGGATAGAAAGAGCAAGTTCTTCCAGTGCTTCAGATGACATATCTTTACGAGGCTGATAAATGCCAGGTTTCAGACTGGTAATCGATAACTCGATTAACTCGCCATCGCTTGACATCGCTTGGCTGTGTGAAGCGGTTTGTTGCTTTTCTCGCGCCATAGAGCTGGTTGCGAGTAAAGCGTCTAAGCCTTTTCCTAAACCACGTTTCGACATCTCAGAGCGTTCCTTTTCGGTATTATGCAGGGATTTCTTCACGACGCAGCATTTCGCCCGCTAAAGCAAGATAAGCCTTAGAGCCCGCAGAATGCTTATCATAATACATGGCAGGTTTACCATGACTGGGCGCTTCAGCAAGCCGAACGTTGCGCGGAATAACAGTACGGTACACTTTATTACCAAAA
This sequence comes from Vibrio sp. 11986-1-5, assembly GCF_963878025.1. NCBI lineage: Bacteria > Pseudomonadati > Pseudomonadota > Gammaproteobacteria > Vibrionales > Vibrionaceae > Vibrio > Vibrio sp. 11986-1-5. The sequence continues at coordinate 50,861 of NZ_CAWNVW010000005.1, read as the reverse complement.
TGCTTTTTCAGTTGATCAGAGACTTCATTCGCGAGTCGATTACGTGGATCATACATGGTGCGTAATAAGCCTTCGATCTTCAGATTCTCATTAACTACAGCGGCAAGTTTACTGATGGTATCCATCAGAGCTGTTAACCCTTCTAACGCAAAATACTCACACTGCATGGGCACTAACACCGAATCGGCGGCAGCCATCGCATTGATTGTAAGTAGGTTTAAAGAAGGGGGGCAATCAATAAAGATGAAATCATAGTTATCGCGAACTAATGCCAATGCATTTTTTAAACGCACTTCTCGAGCGAATACTTCCATCAGCTTAATTTCGGCCGCGGTGACATCGCCATTAGCGGCAATCAAGTCATAGTAACCCGATGTTTTTTTGCATACCACTTGTTCAAATGGCGCTTCTTCGACAAGTAATTCATAGGCGGTAGCATCGACTTGGTATTTATCCACGCCACTGGCCATCGTTGCGTTGCCTTGCGGGTCAAGATCAACCACCAAAACCTTACGTTTTGTAGCTGCCATTGAAGCCGCTAAATTAATGCACGTTGTTGTTTTACCTACGCCACCTTTCTGGTTGGCGATCGCTACGATTTTGCCCACGGTATGCCTCGCTATTATCCCTTGCGCGATAAGATTACAAGATGACGCTCACCTTCCAACTCAGGAACCTTCAAAGCTTTGATGTCGATCACACTGCACCATTCAGGAAGTGAGTTTAGCTCCTCTTGCGGACGTTGGCCCTTTAAAGCTAAAAACACCCCTTGTTTAGCACAAGGTAGGTGATGACACCACTCTACCATATCTAACATGGAAGCAAAGGCACGACTGAGTACGCCATCAAAACCGTGCTCTGGCTTAAACTCTTCTACTCGACTTTGCAGTGCGGTGACATTATCGATTCTCAGCTCATGCAAAACTTGCTTAATAAAGCGGATTCGCTTACCTAAACTATCGAGTAAAACAAACTCTCTATCCGGATTCATGATCGCCAGAGGAATACCGGGTAATCCAGGGCCTGTCCCGACATCAATAAAGCGTTGCCCCTGTAAATATGGGCTGACCACAATACTATCGAGAATATGCTTAACCAACATTTCCTGTGGATCGCGTACAGAAGTTAGATTATACGCTTTATTCCACTTATTGAGTAACTCTACGTAACCGACCAGTTGCTCACGCTGCTGATCGGTAACGACCAAATCCGTTTGTGCAATCAATGCATCGAGTTTACTTCGTAATGGGTTCATTACGCAGCCTCTCCTTTTTTCAAGAGACCTTGTTTTTTCAGATGCACTAATAAAATTGAGATCGCGGCAGGAGTTATTCCTGAAATACGCGATGCAATCCCCAATGTTTCAGGCTTCGCTGCGTTCAATTTGAGTACAACTTCATTCGATAAGCCTTTGACTTGCTTATAATCTAAATCTGCAGGCAATTTGGTGTGCTCATAGCGCAGTGATTTTTCGATCTCATCTCGCTGACGCTGGATATAACCTTCGTATTTAACTTGAATCTCAACTTGTTCCGCCGCTTCACTATCTTCAATCGCTGGCGAAAACGTCGCGATAGACGTCACCTGTTGATAGCTCATTTCTGGACGACGCAACAAGTCTTCTCCGTTAGCTTCACGGGAAATAGGGGTTTTCAATAATGCATTCAACGCCTCAGCATCTGCAGAGGTTGGATTAATCCAAGTCTCTTTTAGACGCTGGCGTTCCTGCTGCATATGCTCGACTTTTTGATTAAAACGAGCCCAACGTTGTTCGCAAACTAACCCAAGTTGATAAGCTTTTTCTGTCAAGCGGAGATCGGCGTTATCTTCACGTAGCAACAAACGGTATTCAGCACGCGAAGTAAACATACGATACGGCTCTTTAGTGCCCATTGTCGAAAGATCATCAATCAATACGCCCATGTAAGCTTGATCACGGCGCGGACTCCAACCTTCTTTGCCTTGACTGTACAAGCTGGCATTTAAACCAGCCATCAAGCCTTGAGCGGCCGCTTCTTCATAACCGGTAGTACCATTAATTTGTCCAGCAAAAAACAAGCCGTTGATAAACTTAGTTTCGTAAGTTTGTTTTAAATCCCGTGGATCAAAGAAATCGTATTCAATCGCATAGCCAGGTCGAACAATATGCGCATTTTCGAAGCCCTGCATTGAGCGGACTATTTGCACCTGAACATCAAACGGCAAACTGGTCGATATACCGTTAGGATAGAGCTCGGTTGTCGTCAATCCTTCAGGCTCAATAAAAATCTGATGGCTATTTTTGTCTGCAAAACGCATCACTTTATCTTCGATGGATGGGCAGTAACGCGGCCCAATCCCTTCGATCACTCCGGCATACATCGGACTGCGATCTAAGTTATTGCGAATCACATCATGAGTTTTTTCATTGGTATGGGTAATAAAACAAGGAATTTGACGCGGATGTTGCTCACGTTTACCCATAAATGAGAAAACAGGCGTTGGATTATCGCCGTGTTGTGCTTCTAACTGAGAAAAATCGACACTACGTGCATCAATGCGTGGAGGAGTGCCCGTTTTTAAACGATCCACCCGAAATGGCAGTTCACGTAAACGATGGGCTAAAGCGATCGACGGAGGATCCCCAGCTCGACCACCTGAAAAGTTCTCTAATCCTATGTGGATCTTACCACCAAGGAAAGTCCCTACCGTCAATACCACCGATTTGGCATGAAACTTTAGGCCCATTTGCGTGACCACACCACGCACATGATCTTGCTCAACGATCAAGTCGTCGGCTGCTTGCTGAAATAAGGCTAAATTCGGCGTATTTTCTAGTGCATGACGAACATAAGCTTTATAAAGCGCACGATCCGCCTGCGCCCGAGTAGCTCGAACTGCTGGGCCTTTAGAAGCGTTTAATGTTCTAAATTGAATACCTGCATGGTCAATAGCTTGTGCCATTAAACCACCCATCGCATCCACTTCTTTGACTAAGTGACCTTTACCTATTCCACCAATGGCGGGATTGCAAGACATCTGGCCTAAAGTATCGATATTATGCGTCAGAAGTAACGTACGCTGTCCTGTACGAGCGGCTGCGAGTGCGGCTTCCGTTCCTGCGTGACCGCCACCAACCACAATGACGTCAAATGTTTCGTGATAAAGCATGAACGACCTCAGGTATTTATTGAGATAGGGATAAACAAAAGAGACGTATTCTACCTTCTTTCCTAAGCAGAGAAAATCGCTTTTCTACTTTTTTAGCTTACGTGTTAATTAATAATATAAAGAAGATCTATAAAGAGATCTTTTATTAGATCTATTATTACGCAAGAGGATCTCTGTGGATAAGCAGGAAATGATCAACAAGATCATGATCATGTAAGCGATCGGATCATGTGTTCAGACACTGATCAAATCGCGTATTAGCTGGGATCAAAAAATAAACTTATGCACAGGCATAAAAAAGATCTTCGTTTATTAAATAATAACTACCGGTTAATCACCGTATAACGATTAACTTATCCACAGATGTTCGATGGAAAAACAGGGGTAAAATGAATAAGAGTCGATAGGATAAATGAGGAGAAACTAAAAAAGCGGCCGAAGCCGCTTTTTTATCATGTCTACGAACGAAAATCAGAGTTATTGATTTTCTAATAAATGAGGTTTATTGATGGCAATTTTACGTGGTTGCATTGCTTGAGGTATTTCTCGTTCTAAGTCGATGTGCAACAAACCGTTTTCAAGCCCAGCACCAATGACTTTTACATAATCAGCCAGTTGGAATTTTCGTTCAAAATTACGTTCAGCAATGCCTTGATAGATATAATTACGGCTCTCTTCTGGCTGACGTTCACCACGGACAATTAAGGTATTTTCTTGTTGAGTGATATCGAGTTCTTGCTCTGCGAAGCCAGCGACCGCCATTGTGATACGGTACTTATTGTCTTCTTGTTGCTCGATATTATAAGGAGGGTAACCCCCTTGAGTATTTTTATTGTTGTTAGCTTCCATCATATTCAATAGACGATCAAAGCCAATCGCGTTGCGGTATAAAGGAGTAAAATCGACAGTTCTCATAATGCTATCCTCTTAGTAAGCAATAGTCTTAACGAGTTTCGTTAAGGATGAAGCTTATTGTTAACAACTAAGCTCATCAAGGTTGATATTGAGTGACGGGCTTACCTCAGTCAGTGAGCATAACGCCAGTCCAAGTCGAGGTCCTTACGGCATCCTCTTCACTATTTTATATAAGGTCGGTGGTTGAACTTTCAAGTGTAGAAAATCAATTTTTTAAAAAAGCCTAATCAGGTGATTAGGCTTCTTGATAATCAATAAGTTAGAAAAAGGTTATCTGGCGCGACTTTTACGTGCTTTTTCTACTCCGTTCTCAGAGGCTTTTTCTTGTTTCAATTTACGCTTTTCCTTTAAGCTTAATTGAGGTTTTTTCAGGTCTTTTTTACTCATGAGTGAGATCTCCTTCATTTACTGACAAAGTAAGCAACCACATGGCACGGATGTGCGCTGAGGTTGGTATGACTGACGGGTAACTTGAGTGATAACAAAAGAGCGTCGTTGGCCGAGCAGTAGCAGATCAATGACTTCTTGCTCGGTTCGACCAAACAGTGCGGCACCTAAGTAAGAATCGACCGCAATATAGCCTACGGTATGATCACAACGATGATCAGCAACCAGCTTGATTTTAAAGGGACTATTGGTTTCTATATCCAATAGGTGCACGGTATCACCTAAACGAATGCTGGTGGTTCGCGGGCAGCATGGGACATTTTGTTGAGCTTGTCGCTCGAACAATTGAATAAGTAGCAAAGGGGATTGATAGGTGATAAACCCACTGGTTAACCACCACATACGCAACGTTTGTAACCATGATCGGTAAAAGCGGTAAAGCATAGTGATTTTCCTCACTCCTGATAACAAGACAGCCGTTAAGTGCCTCCCGAGAGCAAGTTTGCTCTCGGTCTAAACCAGAAATGCCATCACTATTCCTCCTGCAAACGTTATGTGATTCCCTGTCACCGCTAGTGGCGATTGGGCTATATCGATGAAGTCAGTTGACTATAGCGGGTTAAAAAAAGAAAGCAAAAGCGGTTAGCCAGAGAAAATGGCGTTTTTAAGCAGTAAAGGACAGAAAATGGTAAAGGTAAGATTAATACTAGGACTAAAGGCCAGTTTTATCGAAATAAGAGAATAAAATGGTTATTTTCGCTGTTTATATAAACAAAAACGCAGTGCCAAAGCACTGCGTTAGAGAACTAGGATGTTATGAAAAACTACACATCTAAGTTTGCTACTCTTAATGCGTTGTTCTCAATAAAGGCCCGACGAGGCTCAACTTGATCGCCCATCAATGTAGTAAATAACTCATCAGCCCCAACCGCATCTTCAATGGTGACTTGCATCATGCGGCGCGATTCAGGATCCATTGTGGTTTCCCAAAGTTGATCCGGGTTCATTTCTCCTAGACCTTTATAGCGCTGAATGGCTAAACCACGACGCGATTCTTTGATTAACCAGTCGAGGGCGGCGGTGAAACTGGAAACCATTTGTGTGCGTTCACCACGTTGAATGTATGCCCCTTCTTCTAGAAGCCCGTCGAGCGCCTCAAAAAGATCCGCCAACCGGTTGTATTCTTTAGAATTAAGCAAATCAACACTGAGTAGATAATCGTACGTTACCCCATGGGTACGGACGATTATTTTTGGAGAATAAACACCAAGAGCAGGATTATGTTCGATTGCAAAGTGATACTGACTTGCACCGACCTCTTTCGCGTTTAATTGAGCAACTAAACGTTCTGTCCACGCCTCTACTGCGTCGCTATCTTGGCATTGTTGCTCAGTTAAGCGTGGCATGTAGGTAAACTCATTGAGCATCGCCAGTGGATAACGACGACTCATGCGTTCAACCAGTTTCATGGCGGCATTATATTGAACGACAAGTTTCTCTAGTTGTTCACCTGCGAGAGCGGGAGCACTGGTGTTGACGTGTAAAGAGGCATTATCTAATGCTAAAGCGATTTGATACTGCATCATCGCTTCTTCATCTTTGATGTATTGCTCTTGTTTGCCTTTTTTGACTTTATACAATGGAGGCTGAGCAATATAGATGTAGCCACGTTCGATCAATTCTGGCATTTGACGATAGAAGAAGGTCAATAATAGCGTTCGGATGTGCGAACCATCGACGTCAGCATCGGTCATGATGATGATATTGTGATAACGCAGTTTGTCTGGGTTGTATTCATCGCGGCCAATACCACAGCCCAGTGCGGTGATCAGCGTGGCCACTTCCTGTGAAGAGAGCATTTTATCAAAACGCGCTTTCTCAACGTTAAGGATTTTGCCTTTTAGCGGTAAAATAGCTTGATTCTTACGGTTACGCCCTTGTTTAGCAGAGCCTCCGGCTGAATCACCCTCAACAATATACAGTTCAGACAGCGCTGGATCTTTCTCTTGGCAATCGGCTAGCTTACCTGGTAAGCCTGCTAGATCGAGTGCGCCTTTACGGCGCGTCATTTCACGCGCTTTACGTGCCGCTTCGCGAGCTCGAGCAGCATCAATAATTTTACTGCACACCATTTTTGCTTCAGAAGGATGCTCGGCTAAAAACTCATTAAGCTTTTCACCCATCGCCGATTCAACCGCCGATTTCACTTCAGAAGAGACCAATTTGTCTTTGGTTTGGCTGGAGAACTTAGGATCGGGAACTTTAACAGAAACAACCGCCGTTAAGCCTTCACGAGCATCATCGCCTGAGGTCGCGGTTTTGGCTTTCTTGCTGTAGCCTTCTTTTTCCATATAGGTGTTAAGCGTTCGAGTCAGTGCAGCGCGGAATCCGGCTAAGTGAGTCCCGCCATCACGCTGTGGGATGTTATTGGTAAAGCAGTAGATGTTTTCTTGGAAGCCATCATTCCACTGCATTGCTACTTCAACGCTGATCCCATCGTCACGTTCTTGGTTAAAATGGAAAACCTTTTCATGAATGGGGGTTTTGTTTCGATTCAAATGGGTAACAAATGCTTGAATTCCCCCTTCGTACATAAAGTGATCGTGTTTATCCGCTTCACGTTCATCTTGTAGACGAATAGAGACGCCAGAGTTTAAAAAAGACAGTTCACGCAGGCGTTTGGCTAGAATTTCATAATGAAATTCAATATTGGTAAATGTCTCAGCACTTGGCCAAAAACGCAGTGTAGTACCTGTACGTTCGGTATCACCAACCACCGCTAACGGGGCTTGAGGTACACCATGACGATAAGTTTGGGTATGAACTTTGCCACCACGATAGATGGTTAACACGACTTTTTCAGACAACGCGTTGACGACAGAAACCCCAACGCCGTGCAAGCCGCCAGATACTTTATAAGAGTTATCATCAAACTTGCCCCCAGCATGCAAGACGGTCATGATGACTTCCGCAGCAGAGACGTTTTCTTCAGAATGCAGTTCCGTTGGGATACCACGGCCATCATCGCTGACCGATACCGAGTTATCTTCATGAATTGTCACGACGATATCTTTACAGTGACCCGCTAACGCTTCATCTATTGAGTTATCCACCACCTCAAAAACCATGTGGTGAAGACCGGTGCCATCATCGGTGTCGCCGATGTACATTCCTGGACGCTTACGTACCGCGTCTAGACCCTTCAGTACCTTAATACTCGATGAATCGTAATTATTCGACATGAGTGACTCTCTCAGTAGTTATCCTTGCTCTATTGTGCCATGTTCGACATGAAACATCTTGCTATTCGGCTCGATCATGTCGGTGACTTGACTTTCAGTAATAGAACTTACAAAAACTTGAGCCCCCGTCGTTTTTAAGCAGTCTGCAAGACGCTGACGACGTTGGCTATCGAGTTCGGAAGCAAAATCATCAATCAGATAAATGCATTGCTTCCCGGTCAGCTCGGTTAAATGTTGACCTTGTGCTACGCGCAGGGCGCAAACCATCAACTTAAGCTGGCCGCGAGATAGAACATCTTCTACAGGTGTCCCATTAACTTTTATTTTCAAATCCGCTTTGTTTGGACCACTGAAGGTGTAACCTAACAATTGGTCACGGACAAAGTTGTTTTGTAATATCTCTTTATAAGGCGTTTGTTTATCCCAACCTCGATAATAGGTTAAGCTTATCGAAAATTCGGGTAAGAAGCTTTGACACAATGCTTCAGCCACTTTTTTCATTTGTTCAACATAGATCTGACGCCACTGATCTATCTGCTCGGCAAGTTGAGCTAACTCTTGATCCCAGTAGCTGATCTCACGATAGCTTTTGGCGGTTTTAAGTAATGCGTTGCGTTGTTTATTTAAGCGTTTAAATCGCCCCCAAGCATCAAAAAAAGCCGGTTGAGAATGAAAAACTCCCCAATCAATAAAGGCTCGACGTTGTTTCGGTCCATCGGTTAACAGTTCAAATCCTTCCGGATGAATTAACTGTAATGGTAAGACCTGCGCCAGTTGAGCTAACTTCTGTCCTGATTGACCGCCTATTTTAACCTCTGTAGAGCCATCTCGCTGCTTATTAATGCCAATCGGTAGCTCAAATTGATCCGAGTTCAAAAAACGGCCATGAACAAATAGCTCTGAGCACTCATTTTGAATCACTCTTCCAGTTAATGAGCTCTTAAATGAGCGACCATGGCCCAATAAATAGATAGCTTCTAGTACACTGGTTTTACCGCTGCCATTGGGCCCAATGAGAAAGTTAAAGCCTGATGACAGGGTTATATCACAGGCTTTAATGTTACGAAATTGCTGAACGACTAAGCGAGTCAATGGCATGATATGCTCTTTATCGGTCAATTAAAGACGGATAGGCATGACCACGTACATAGCACTGTCGTCCTCAACGTTTTCGATGAGCGCACTGGCATTGGCATCTGACATTGAGATGCGAACCTGGTCACAGCGTAAGGTATTGAGCACATCAATCACATAACTGACGTTAAAACCAATTTCTATCGCTTCACCGCTAAAGTTCACATCGAGCATCTCTTCTGCTTCTTCTTGCTCTGGGTTATTAGCGGTAATGCGCATCGTACCTTGAGCAAGATTCACGCGCACACCACGAAATTTTTCATTGGATAAGATAGCCGCACGTGAGAAAGCTTGACGTAATTCATCACAGCCGGTGAGCAATATTTTATTGGTATTTTGTGGTAAAACTCGGCGATAATCTGGAAAACGGCCATCAACGAGCTTCGATGTGAAGACAAAATTATTGACTTCAGCACGGAGGTTGGAGGCACCAATTTGCAACACAACGGGTTGTTCTGGCGCATCAAGCAATTTTACGAGCTCTAAAATACCCTTACGAGGAACGATGATTTGTTTGTTTGCCAACGCCTGAGTGATGGTTGTTTGAGCGACAGCCATACGGTGACCATCTGTCGCTACGGCACGTAAGGTTGTCCCATCGATTTCAAACAGCATACCATTGAGATAATAACGTACGTCTTGGTTGGCCATAGAAAACTGAGTCTTCTCAATCAGCCCACGCAATTCAGCTTGGGTGACAGTAATATCGATATCGCTCTGCCAGTCTTCAATGTTTGGGAAATCATTGGCTGGTAAGGTGGCTAAAGAAAAACGGCTACGACCAGAGCGAATCGAAATGCGGTCCCCTTCAAGTAGTACGGTAATCACCGCACTGTCTGGTAAACCACGGCAGATATCCAAAAACTTACGCGCTGGAACGGTAATACTACCGGCTTCAAAATCGCCTTCCAACGTCACTCGACTGATTAACTCTACTTCTAAGTCGGTTGCGGTGATCGAGAGTTGGTCATTCTCAATTTTTAATAATAAATTACTTAAAATGGGTAATGTTGCTCGCCCACCTAATGTACCGGAGACCTGTTGCAGGGGTTTAATAAAGTGACTACGTTCAATGGTAAATTTCATAGTGAGATCTTAACCTAACGATATGGAATAAAACGGTACCAAGTGAGCCTTCAATATAGCGCAAAAACTTATGAAGAAAGGGTACGAATTAAATTGGAATAATCTTCTTTTATGTCGTGACTTTCTTCACGCAATTGTTCGATTTTTCGGCAAGCATGCAGGACCGTCGTATGATCTCTACCACCGAACGCATCGCCGATTTCTGGTAGGCTATGGTTGGTCAGTTCCTTCGACAGTGCCATCGCCAGTTGGCGAGGACGAGCCACAGAGCGAGAGCGACGCTTAGATAACAAATCAGCGACTTTGATTTTGTAGTATTCAGCGACGGTCTTTTGAATGTTATCAATAGTGACCAGTTTCTCTTGTAAAGCGAGCAGATCGCGCAACGCTTCACGGACAAAATCAATGGTGATCGGTCGACCGGTAAAATTGGCATTGGCGATCACTCGGTTAAGTGCCCCTTCCAATTCACGAACATTAGAACGTAAGCGTTTGGCAATAAAGAACGCGACTTCATCAGGAAGATGAATTTGATGATCTTCCGCTTTGGTCATTAATATGGCTACGCGAGTTTCTAATTCCGGAGGCTCAATCGCAACGGTTAATCCCCAGCCAAAACGAGATTTCAGGCGATCTTCTACCCCATTGATCTCTTTAGGATAACGATCCGATGTTAAAATGATCTGTTGATTACCTTCAAGTAATGCGTTGAAGGTATGGAAAAACTCTTCTTGTGAACGTTCTTTGTTGGCAAAAAATTGAATGTCATCGATCAATAAAGCATCGACGCTACGATAGTAACGTTTAAATTCTTCAATCGCGTTATTTTGTAGTGCTTTAACCATATCTTGCACAAAACGCTCAGAGTGCATGTAGACCACTTTCGCATTGGGTTTGTTATCGACAATCGCATTGCCCACCGCGTGCAGTAGGTGAGTTTTACCCAAGCCAGTTCCCCCATATAAAAACAATGGGTTATAAGCTGCACCTGGGTTATCGGCCACTTGACGCGCGGCAGCAAGGCCGAGTTGGTTCGACTTACCTTCAACAAAATTATTAAACTTATGTTTAGGGTTTACGTTAGAGCGATGATTAATATCGCTAGCGGCAGAATCGTCGTCCCATGTTTTATTTACTGGTCTGCGCTGAGCTAATTGCGCTGGTGCTGAGGATTCAGCCGCGACATCTGCCGCGGTTCTCACTGGCGTGGCAGCGACTGGCACCGAGGCTGTTACTCGTCGGCTACCGACTTCAAAGCGTAAACTCGGCGCATTGTGACCACAATGCTCTCTAAGCAACCGGTTGATGTTATTTATGTATTTATCACGTACCCAATCGAGAACAAAGCGGTTTGGGGCGAACAAAGTGAGAGTATTGTCATTGAGCTCCGCTTGTAACGGACGAACCCACATGCTGAATTCTGTGGCTGGTAGCTCTTCTTGAAGCTGTTGCAAACACTGCAACCAAAGCGAAGATGACACGGTTCCCTCACTCTAAAATTAATGGCTGATAAAGAAGGTGATTCTACCTGTTGATAACTTAGATCGCCAGTGATTGATCGATAAACTCTTGAATAAGATCGAAGTTATACACAAGCTTCTGGGGGTATTTACGAGGATCCTCACAGGGATCGGGGTAATTACCCCCATTATGATCCACATATACTAAGATCTTGTTAAGTTATCCCCAATAGCGATTTTTACTATCTTACTTTGTATTAATCGCCAATAAGCTATGGCTAACTCGGTATAAGATGTGCATCAGATGCAGTGGGATCCGTAAATTAAGAGTATGGAGAAAAAGTAGATTGAGTAAAAAAGCGTGAAGATCTACCGAGGATCCTTGAGATTTCATCGATACTCCGTATAATCGCCCGACCGGAAAGAATGGGGAGGTAAAGGACTTATTGAAAAATGAGTAACACTTCGCCACCCCAAGTCATTGACACTTTTTGTGACTGTGATTACAATTCCGCCTCTTTGTTGAGAGGCGTCGGCGTCTTTACGAAGACACATATCCCACGCCGGGTTAACTTAAGAACCTAACACTACTGATCAGTAAAGGTAATAATAATGTCTAAACGCACTTTTCAACCTTCAGTTCTAAAGCGCAAGCGTACTCACGGCTTCCGTGCACGCATGGCGACTGCGAACGGTCGTAAAGTAATCAATGCACGTCGTGCAAAAGGCCGTAAGCGCCTGTCAAAATAATCACTGAATTATTTTGAATACGTACGCGTTCAATCGGGAGTTACGTCTGTTAACTCCCGAGCATTATCAAAAAGTCTTCCAGCAAGCGCATCGTGCTGGCTCTCCTCACTTTACCATCATTGCTCGCGATAATAACCTTTCTCATCCTCGTTTAGGATTAGCTGTCCCAAAGAAGCAAATTAAAACGGCTGTGGGTCGTAATCGCTTTAAACGCATTGCTCGTGAAAGTTTTCGTCTCCATCAACATAAACTTGCTAACAAAGATTTTGTTGTGATCGCGAAGAAAACCGCGCAAGATTTAAGCAATGAAGAACTGTTTACTTTATTCGACAAGTTATGGCATCGCCTATCTCGCCCTTCACGTGGTTGACTATTGGTTTAGTTAAACTTTACCAATGGATCATCAGTCCGCTCATCGGCCCTCGTTGCCGGTTTACGCCGACTTGCTCAAATTATGCGATAGAAGCATTGAGAGCTCACGGTTTTATAAAAGGGTGTTGGTTATCTGGCAAACGTCTATTAAAATGCCACCCTTTGAACGAAGGGGGATATGACCCCATTCCACCAGTCAAAAAACCAGACAGAGACAAATAACGATGGATTCTCAACGTAATATCCTGTTAATTGCTTTGGCGCTTGTTTCTTTTTTACTTTTCCAGCAATGGCAAGCAGCAAAGAACCCAGCCCCACAAGTGATTGAGCAGGCTCAAACCAGCACCACGGCCCCAGCACCTTCATTTGCAGATGAATTTGATCCTGCTCCTGAGCAACATCGTGCTGCTGCACAAACCGTGACGGTCACCACGGATGTTTTGACTCTGTCAATTGATACCGTTGGTGGGGATATTATTCATGCTCAGCTCAATCAGTACGCTGATGAACTTAATTCATCAACCCCATTTACTTTGCTAAGAAATGACCCGAATCACTTGTTTATCGCTCAAAGTGGTTTGATTGGTCCGCAAGGTATCGATTTGAGTAGTAATCATCGTCCGGTTTATCACGTTGATAGTGATCATTTTGTTTTGGCGGATGGTGAGCAGGAACTGCGTATTCCGATGACCTATCAAGCGAATGGCATTGAGTACGTGAAAACCTTTATTGTCAAACGCGGTGATTATGCAATTGATGTTACTTTTGATGTGATCAACCGTTCTGGTAATAACGCGACACTGGGCATGTATGCGCATTTACGCCAAACCTTGCTTGATTCAGGCGGCAGTTTAGCGATGCCTACTTATCGTGGTGGCGCTTACTCTACCGAAGATACGCGTTATAAAAAATTTAGCTTCAAAGATATGCAAGATCGTAACTTGTCACTTCCTTTACCCAATGGTCAGGGATGGGCAGCGATGATCCAGCATTACTTTGCTAGCGCATGGATCCCTCGCAATGAACCTGGTACTAATCTGTATTCTCGCGTGATTGGTAACGTTGGTGATATTGGGGTTCGCATGCCGAACAAAACTATTGCTGATGGTGATGCGACTCAGTTTACCGCGACCTTATGGGTTGGCCCTAAATTGCAAAATGAAATGGCCGCTACCGCTCCGAATCTAGATTTGGTGGTCGACTATGGTTGGTTATGGTTTATTGCTAAACCGCTGCATACTTTGCTGTCATTTATTCAGAGCTTTGTCGGCAACTGGGGTGTCGCGATCATCTGTTTGACCTTTATCGTCCGTGGCGCCATGTACCCACTGACCAAAGCGCAATACACTTCGATGGCTAAAATGCGTATGCTGCAGCCTAAGTTGCAAGCTATGCGTGAGCGTATTGGTGATGATCGCCAGCGCATGAGTCAAGAAATGATGGAATTGTACAAGAAAGAGAAAGTGAACCCTCTGGGTGGCTGTCTGCCTATCTTGTTACAGATGCCAATCTTCATTGCGCTTTACTGGGCACTGATGGAATCGGTTGAATTACGTCATTCACCGTTCTTTGGTTGGATTCATGACTTATCGGCGCAAGACCCATACTACATCTTGCCACTCTTGATGGGTGCCAGTATGTTCCTGATTCAGAAAATGAGTCCGAACACCATTACTGACCCTATGCAGCAGAAGATCATGACCTTCATGCCGGTGATGTTTACCTTCTTCTTCCTGTTCTTCCCATCAGGCTTAGTGCTTTACTGGTTGGTATCGAACATCGTAACGTTAATTCAACAAACGTTGATTTACCGTTCACTTGAGAAGCGCGGTTTGCATTCTAAGTAAGGCTAAATCTCGTGAATGAAGGCGACCTTTTGGTCGCCTTTTTGTTCGCCGCTGATTACAATAATCACTCATCGATCGTTAAGTAGGTAATAGTATGACCACCGATACCATTGTCGCGCAAGCTACCGCTCCTGGGCGAGGCGGCGTTGGCATCATTCGTGTTTCTGGCCCACAAGCCGCTTTTGTGGCCAAACAAGTAACTGGGATGGACCTTAAGCCTCGTTATGCGCAGTATCTGTCTTTCAAGGATACTGATGGTACTGAACTAGACCAAGGCATCGCGCTGTATTTTCCAAACCCCCACTCCTTTACTGGTGAAGATGTACTAGAACTACAAGGTCATGGCGGACCTGTGGTGATGGACATGTTGATCAAGTGTATCTTAGCGATTCCAGGTCTTCGTCCAGCACGCCCTGGAGAGTTTTCCGAGCGCGCGTTTTTAAACGATAAGTTAGATTTAACTCAAGCCGAAGCGATAGCGGACTTAATTGACGCCAGTTCAGAGCAGGCGGCAAAATCCGCTCTTCAATCGCTGCAAGGACAGTTTTCTAAACGCATTAATACTCTAGTCGAGTCGTTGATTCATTTACGCATTTACGTCGAAGCAGCGATCGATTTCCCGGAAGAAGAAATTGATTTTCTGGCGGATGGTAAAGTTTCTGCCGATTTACAAGCCATCATTGATAATCTGGCCGCGGTTCGCCAAGAAGCCAACCAAGGCGCGATTATGCGTGAAGGGATGAAAGTGGTGATAGCTGGGCGTCCTAATGCCGGTAAATCGAGTCTGTTAAATGCGTTATCAGGTAAAGACTCGGCAATTGTCACCGATATTGCTGGTACCACGCGTGATGTATTGCGTGAACACATTCATATTGATGGTATGCCGCTGCATATTATTGATACTGCCGGTTTACGTGAAGCATCGGACGAAGTGGAAAAAATTGGTATTGAACGCGCGTGGGAAGAAATTAAACAAGCCGATCGCGTTTTATTTATGGTTGATGGCACAACGACTGAGGCAACCGATCCGAAAGAGATTTGGCCTGATTTTGTCGACCGTTTACCGGATCATATGGGTATGACAGTGATCCGTAATAAAGTCGATCAGACCGGTGAAACTCTTGGTGTATGTCAGACAAGCCAACCAACCTTGATCCGTCTTTCGGCCAAAACAGGTCAAGGTGTCGAAGCGCTACGCACGCATTTGAAACAGTGCATGGGCTTTACCGGTAATCAAGAAGGTGGTTTTATGGCTCGTCGTCGCCATCTTGATGCGTTAGAGCGTGCTGCTGAACACTTAGCGATTGGCCAGCAGCAACTGGAAGGTTACATGGCTGGTGAGATTCTTGCCGAAGAGTTACGCATTGCTCAGCAGCACTTAAATGAGATCACCGGCGAGTTCAGTTCTGATGATCTCCTTGGTCGTATTTTTTCTTCGTTTTGTATCGGTAAATAGATTAGTCAGTTGTTGTCTGCCATTATGAACTGTAGGGGTATTCGTCCTAATTCAGACCATCTTAAGGCAAACAACCTCTTTTTATATTCGTTAATCGAGTAATGCACATGATTCATATTATTACCGGAAGTACCTTGGGTGGGGCTGAGTATGTAGGCGACCACATTAGTGACGTACTGCAGCAAGCGGGGTTGGATACTCAGATTCATAACCAGCCCGTGTTGGCGGATATTCCAGCACAAGGCACATGGCTGATTGTGACCTCAACCCACGGTGCTGGGGATTATCCTGATAATATTCAGCCTTTTATTCATGATCTGCAGCAAACGCCACCGAATACTCAGCTGTTATCTTACGCGGTGGTTGCGATTGGTGATTCAAGTTATGACACCTTTTGTGCGGCGGGAAAACACGCTGATGATTTATTGGAAGACATTGGCGCAACACCGATTGTAGATTGCTTAACCATTGATATTCAGCACCATCCTGTCCCTGAAGATGCGGTTGAAGAGTGGTTAAGTGAATTTATTCAGCGTGTGGAGAAGTAACTTGAATATGATGCAGTAAGTTAGTCGGCGGATTGAACCTGGGCGCATTTACGATTCGCGCATAAGTGTTTAGTGCCGCTGGCAAATTTTTTCTCTACCAGTAATGGGAATCCACAAACTTGGCATTGTCCTGCTAGTGGCGGCTGATTGACGGCAAATTTGCATTTTGGGAAGGCATCACAAGCATAAAAGGTTTTACCAAAGCGTGATTGACGCTCCACTAGATGGCCTTGATGACATTCAGGACAAACTAGGTTCGTCGTATGGTTTTCGTTCGGTGTTGTCGCGGTTGGTGACTCGATATGGTGACAGATTGGGTAGTGACTACAACCGATAAACATGCCGTAGCGACCTTGGCGTAGCACCAGTTCATGTTGACATTCAGGGCAAGCGACTCCGAGTTGTTTGACAATTTGTCCATCGTTGTGATGTAAGGGTTTAATATAGTCACAGTCGGGGTAGTGCTCACAGCCTAAAAATGGACCAAGCTTAGCACGACGAAGCTGCAACGCTCCGCCGCACTTAGGGCATGGTTGATGGCTGAGTGCCTGTTCATGAGCCGAAAACAGCGCAGGATCTATAGAGTTACTCATAGCTGTCTAATGCAAAATACCTTGTTCTTTGCTGTATAGCAGCTCTTCCATCATGGTATAGGCATTTTCATTGCCTGGAACATTAAACAGCACCATTAAGATAATCCATTTCAAGTCATCGAGTTCGAATTCATTGGTTTCTAAGCCCATGACTCGATCAATAACCATTTCTCTAGTATCAGAGGTTAATACTTTGATTTGTTCTAAAAACAATAAGAATCCACGCGCTTCAATATCCAAACGTTCCATTTCTTGGCCAGTGAATATTCGCATTGACGTGGTTGCACTGCTGGCAATGGCGGAGTGAGTATCGGTTTGTTGCAACGCCGCCAGCTCTTCGAGCCAATGTAGTGCCTTGTATATGTCTGGTTGATGAAAGCCTGCTCTTAACAATTCATCTTCGAGTTCGTCTTGATCCACTTGCAATTCAGCATCGCTATGGATATACGTCTCAAATAGATACATCAAAATATCCATCATCATAGCTTGCCTCTCCCCTTACGAATATAGCCACCGGAAACGGCAACAACATGGCCTAAAAGCTCTAACTCTAGTAGCTGCATCATGACTTCTTGCACGGGGATATGGGTCCGTTGTGCCAAAATATCAACTGGTGTCGCTTCTACTCCTACGTTAGCTAACAGCTCGGGAAATGGCAATTGTTCTTCATCATTTGGGCAAGAAAAAAGTTCACCTTGTGTAGTCGAGGATGAATCTTTGCACCAATTGAGCACGTTTTCTACTTCTGCCAAAATATCTTTAACATTTTGTACGAGGCAGGCTCCTTGACGGATCAGTTGATTACTGCCTTGGCTATTGGCGCTGGTGATTGGACCGGGAATCACAAAAACGTCTCGCCCTTGCTCTATTGCATAGCGGGCGGTGATTAATGAGCCACTTTTTTCAGCCGCCTCTACGATCAACACCCCAAGTGATAAGCCACTGATAATGCGATTACGCCGAGGAAAATGCTCGGCGCGCGGTGGCGTATTCGGGCGAAATTCGGAGATTAATGCTCCATTGGCTTTGATCCGCTCAGCAAGAGTCTTATGTCGGGCAGGATAAAGATAATCAAGCCCTGAGCCTAATACGGCTAAGGTTGCGCCCCCCGCTTTCAGGGCTCCATCATGCGCATAACCATCAATACCTAAAGCCAGTCCACTGGTGATCACGACATCGTGTGCGACTAATTCACCAGCAAATTGTTGGGCGATGTGTTGATTATCAATCGTCGCATTGCGGCTGCCAACAATGGCGATTTGAGGTTGTTTTAACCAGTGTCGTTGCCCTTCAACAAACAATACTTTGGGGGGCGAGGGAATTTCACGCAATAAGGGAGGATAATTGACCTCATCATAGAGAGGGATGATATGACGCTGTGTGGCTTGTTGCTGCCAGATTAAACACTGTTCAACGTCCTTCTTACTTTGGTTAAGCAGATAATCCACTTGTTGAGCGGTTAATCCCAAGGCTAGCCATTGTTCGGCACTGTAACCAGCAAGGTTGGTCAGTCCATCACGACTCAGTAATCGGCTTAAGTTTTTTTGGCTTAACTTAGGCGTAAAACAGAGCGCGAGCCACATGGCTAAATCGCGTTGGTCGGTTGGCATCATGGCTCTATTGGAGAAGTGAACTGAATGTCGATGTTGCGGTATCCGATACTTCGGGAGACAGGAGCAATGTCTGATTATCAATCGCAGCTTGGCTACTGGTGATCAGCGCTAGACTCATGGTTGGATAAGGACGAATGACCATGAGAGTACCGATTTTTTTCGCTGGTAACGTAATTGCTTTGCTAGCACGCTGTGCTATATCGCTATATTGCCCTCCTTTTTGGTAAACCGTTCGGCCGACTTGATAAAGTTCAAACATACTGCCTTGCTCTAGACCTTCTTGCTGTCCATGGTCGATGACCACCACATGGTGTTTTGCTGCATATTGACTGCCTTCCAACGTGCCGAGTAATCTAGGGCGTGCATCATGTGGTGCTGGGTGAGGGGAAAAAGTCGTGCTTAGTAACGACGCTAGATTGATTTCTGGCAAAGCGATATCGTTGGTTCGGATCTCTTGGTTCATTTCGTCAATGGTTAAGGCTGTGATTGAGTCCGTACTGCTAACTCGATGTGCAGTTGCCAAGCGCCGTAGAGCCCACATCGAGTGATCAGCGTGATGAAACTCATTCATCGCTCGATAGATACCCCAATGTTGCGCCTCATGTTGACCTTCAAGGTATAGCGTATCTTGTTGACTCAGGTATTGTTTGCCTTGATTCGATCCAAGAATGCGTAACTGGTCGTTCAACTCTTGGGAGGGAATCAGTCTATCAACCTGTAAATAAGGCAATAGTAATTGTTCTTTGATGGTGGTGACGGGGGACTTTTCGAGTATCCGAGCCTGTGGGCTGAGTTTGATCATCGGCTTGAGAGTTAGAGCCGGTTGACCGCCGCGCCAGATTAACGTCAGTTGATCGCCAGGGTAAATTAAATGTGGATTTTTGATCTCAGGGTTTGCTTGCCACAGGCGTGGCCAGAGCCACGGACTGTCTAAATACAGTGCAGAAATATCCCACAGTGTGTCGCCTTTGACCACGGTATAAGTTCGTGGTGCAGAGTCTTTAATGGTTAAGGGGGATGCATAAGCTAACGTATTGATGGATAAACTGAGAACAACGAAACCGAGCGATCTGAACAATAACCACAGAGAGCGATGTCGAGTCATTAATACGGCCATCATCTGACTTCCTTGCTGGATGAATGAGAAAAAGGTTTGTGAGAAATATGGCAGGATGCTGTCATTTAGGTCATAAAATGTCTAGAATTGACCCAACCAGCATTAAGCTGTTTCGGCACAGTTCAATTTTTCGAGTGTATATGTCTGTATTACAAGTATTAACATTCCCTGATGATCGTCTTCGCACCGTTGCCAAGCCGGTTGAAAAGGTCACGCCTGAGATCCAAAAAATCGTTGATGACATGTTAGAAACCATGTACGACGAAGAGGGCATCGGGCTTGCAGCGACTCAAGTCGATATTCATCAACGTATCGTAGTGATTGATGTCTCGGATAGCCGAGATCAACCTATGGTGTTGATTAACCCGCAAATTATTGAAAAGCGTGGTGAAGATGGTATCGAAGAAGGTTGTTTATCGGTACCGGGTTCGCGAGCTTTAGTGCCTCGTGCTGCTGAAGTGACCGTAAAAGCGCTTAATCGCGATGGCGAAGAATATACCTTTGAGGCTGATGAACTATTGGCTATCTGTGTTCAGCATGAGTTGGATCACTTAGAAGGTAAGCTATTTGTCGATTACCTATCGCCATTAAAGCGTAAGCGTATCAAAGAGAAGTTAGAAAAGATTAAGCGTTTCAACGAGAAACGCGCTTAATACAAGAGAGGTCAGCGTGAACCAATCATTACGTATTGTGTTTGCAGGAACTCCGGACTTCGCCGCCCGTCACTTGGCGGCGTTGTTGTCTTCGGAGCATGAGGTTATCGCGGTGTATACTCAGCCCGATCGACCAGCCGGGCGCGGTAAAAAACTCACTGCCAGCCCAGTTAAACAGATGGCGCTTGAGCACTCCATTCCTGTGTATCAGCCTGAGAATTTCAAAAGTGATGAAGCCAAACAAACCTTAGCCGATCTTAATGCCGATGTGATGGTGGTGGTGGCTTACGGTTTGTTATTACCGAAAGCTGTGCTCGATATCCCTAAATGGGGTTGTATTAATGTCCATGGCTCAATTTTACCTCGCTGGCGTGGTGCAGCGCCAATTCAGCGCTCGATTTGGGCCGGTGACAGTGAAACGGGCGTGACCATCATGCAGATGGACGTTGGTCTTGATACCGGTGATATGCTGAGTATTGTTCGCTTGCCAATATTAGCCAGTGACACCAGCGCCTCAATGTATGACAAATTGGCTGAGCTTGGCCCGCAGGCCTTGGTTGCTTGCCTTGATAAGTTAGCTTTAGGCCAACTTAGCCCAGAAAAGCAAGACGATGCTTTGGCAAATTACGCCCAAAAGCTGAGTAAAGAAGAAGCGAAAATCGATTGGACCCAAGAGGCAACGTTCATTGAGCGCTGCGTGCGAGCCTTTAACCCTTGGCCAATCAGCCATTTTGATGTCGCTGATAACACGATTAAAGTGTGGCAAAGCCGTGTCGATGAGCGCGAGTCTACTCATGCGCCCGGTACTATTATTCAAGCAGATAAATCGGGTATTTATGTGGCGACAGGCCGTGGTGTGTTAGTACTAGAGCAGATCCAAGTGCCAGGTAAAAAAGCCATGCCAGTACAAGATATTCTTAATGCTCGTGCCAGTTGGTTTACGGTGGGTACCCAACTTAGCTAAACCTTTACGAGGGCAGAGATGCCCTAATTGATTTTCTTTTTAATGTGGTATTACTCATGAATGTTCGCGCAGCTGCGGCCAATGTTTTATTCCAAGTGGTAGATAAAGGCCACTCTCTGTCACACGCTTTGCCTGCGGCGCAAAAAACCATCCGTCCCCGCGATCATGCTTTATTACAAGAGATTTGCTACGGAGCATTACGTTATTTGCCTCGTTTAGAGTCGATAGCCGGCCAGTTAATGGATAATCCATTAAAAGGTAAAAAACGCGTCTTTCATCATCTGATCTTAGTCGGTTTGTATCAGTTGAGCTTTATGCGTATTCCTTCGCATGCCGCGGTGGCGGAAACGGTAGAAGGCACCAAAACCTTGCGTGGCCCAAGTTTAAGCGGTCTGATTAATGCCGTATTGCGTAGCTACTTGCGCGATCAAGAAGCCCTTGATGCTTTTGCGGTTAGCCATAATGCAGGATTATATGCCCATCCAAGTTGGTTATTGAAACTACTGCAAGAGGCTTATCCTCAACAATGGCAAGCGATCATTGAAGCCAACAACAGTAAAGCTCCGATGTGGCTACGGGTTAATCGCCAGCATCATAGTCGTGAAGCATACCTTGCGCTGCTTGATAATGAGCAGATCGAATATACTGTACATCCACAGGCGGCAGATGCGATTAAATTGGCAACTCCTTGTGATGTGACGCTATTGCCCGGTTTTGAGCGTGGCTGGGTATCAGTACAAGATGCCGCTGCTCAGTTGGCGGTGGATTACTTACAACCGCAAGATGGTGAGCTGATTTTAGATTGCTGCGCGGCACCTGGTGGTAAAACCGCGCATATTTTAGAGCATACCCAAGATACTGAAGTGGTGGCGATTGACAGCGATGCGACACGTTTGGAGCGAGTCTACGATAATTTAGAGCGTCTACAACTGCGCGCAGATGTGATTTGCGGCGATGCGCGTTACCCCGAAGAGTGGTGGCAAGGTGAGCAGTTTGATCGTATTTTGCTGGATGCGCCATGTTCAGCCACGGGAGTGATTCGTCGTCATCCTGATATAAAATGGCTACGTCGCGCCAGTGATATTGAGGCTTTGGCTGAGCTACAGAGTGAAATTCTCGATGCGATGTGGAAGCAACTCAAAGTCGGTGGCACTTTAGTCTACGCAACGTGCTCGATTACTCCGCAAGAAAACAGCGAGCAAATCAAAGCCTTTTTGGCGCGCACGTCTAAGGCACAGCTGATCGACTCTGATCCCGAGCAGCCGGGGAGACAAATTTTGCCGGGTGAGCAAGATATGGATGGCTTCTACTACGCCGTTTTACGCAAACAAGCCTGATCACAGAAGACTGTTTTTAGTGAAGGCTCAAGGTAATCAGAGCGCAAGGTACATCCGTTGGATTACGTGAAGACAAGAGAGTAAGGTATGAAAATCATCATTCTTGGTGCTGGGCAGGTCGGTGGCACGCTAGCAGAAAACTTGGTCGGCGAAAATAATGATATTACCGTTGTTGATCGTAATCCTGAACGGCTGCGTGAGCTACAAGATAAATACGATCTACGAGTCATCAATGGTCATGCTAGTCATCCGAGTGTGCTACGTGAAGCGGGTGCACAAGATGCTGACATGTTAGTGGCCGTGACCAATACTGATGAAACCAATATGGCTGCTTGCCAAGTGGCGTTCACTTTGTTTAATACCCCAAATCGAGTGGCGCGCATTCGTTCACCTGAGTACTTGTTGGAGAAAGAGGCACTGTTTCAATCGGGCGCGGTGCCCGTTGACCATTTGATTGCTCCAGAAGAGCTGGTAACCAGTTATATTGAGCGTTTGGTTCAGTATCCGGGGGCATTGCAGGTGGTGAGTTTTGCCGAAGAAAAAGTCAGCTTAGTGGCGGTAAAAGCCTATTATGGCGGCCCGTTAGTGGGCAATGCATTATCGGCATTACGTGAGCATATGCCGCATATCGATACGCGCGTGGCGGCGATTTTTCGACAAGGTAGACCGATTCGACCGCAAGGTACGACGATCATTGAAGCTGACGATGAGGTCTTTTTCGTCGCGGCAAGCAATCACATTCGTGCCGTCATGAGTGAGCTACAACGGTTAGAAAAGCCTTATCGACGGATCATGATCGTTGGCGGCGGTAATATCGGCGCGAGCTTAGCCAAACGTTTAGAGCATACCTATAGCGTGAAACTTATCGAGCGTAATTATCAACGGGCGGAGCAGTTGTCGGAAGAGCTCGAAAACACCATTGTATTTTGTGGTGATGCAGCGGACCAAGAGCTATTGTCGGAAGAAAACATCGATCAAGTGGATGTATTTATTGCTCTGACCAACGAAGATGAAACCAATATTATGTCCGCCATGCTAGCAAAACGTATGGGCGCGAAAAAAGTCATGGTGTTGATTCAGCGTGGCGCTTACGTTGATTTAGTGCAAGGTGGGGTGATTGATGTGGCCATCTCTCCTCAACAAGCGACCATCTCGGCGTTATTGACCCATGTGCGTCGTGCCGACATTGTTAACGTTTCATCTTTACGACGCGGTGCCGCGGAAGCGATTGAAGCGATTGCTCACGGTGATGAAACCACCTCTAAAGTGGTTGGACGCACTGTGGGAGAAATACGCTTGCCACCGGGAACGACCATTGGAGCGATTGTCCGTGGTGAAGAGGTGCTGATCGCTCATGATCGCACCGTAATTGAGCAAGATGATCACGTCGTCATGTTCTTAGTCGATAAAAAATACGTGCCTGACGTGGAAAGCTTATTCCAGCCAAGCCCTTTCTTCTTATAGTTATAGGTAATTGGCGTTATGTTGAATATACGCCCGATTTTATTCGTGGTAGGGCTGGTGCTGTCAAAGCTAGCGCTATTTATGTATGTCCCGACATTGGTGGCCTTTTTTACTGGCACTGAAGGGTTTATCGATTTTGCGCAAGCGTTAGTGATCACCCATCTTGTGGCATTTGTTTGCTTGAGTGTAGGTCGCACAGCCGTATTTCGTCTTAATGTCCGGGATATGTTTTTGATCACCAGCTTGGTTTGGACGATTGCCAGTGCCTTTGCGGCATTACCGTTTGTGTTCATCAACCACATCAGTTTTACCGATGCTTATTTTGAAACCATGTCCGGTTTGACCACCACAGGCTCTACTGTGCTCAGTGGCTTGGATTCCATGGCTCCGAGCATTCTACTCTGGCGCTCCATTTTACAATGGCTAGGCGGCGTTGGGTTTATCGTTATGGCGGTGGCGGTGTTGCCGATGTTGAACGTTGGTGGGATGCGTCTGTTCCAGACTGAATCATCGGATTGGTCTGATAAAAGTAGTCCGCGCGCTAAAACGGTAGCAAAAAATATTGTCGGGGTTTACTTGGTATTAACTGGCCTGTGTATCCTCGGTTACTTATTGACGGGCATGGGATGGTTTGATGCGGTTAACCATGCGTTTACCACCTTATCCACCGGAGGTTATTCAACCTCTGATGGCTCAATGAACCATTTTTCCTATGGCGCTCATTGGGTGGCGATTTTGTTTATGTTTTTGGGTGGTTTACCTTTCCTATTATTTATTGCCGCTCTGCGTAAACGCAGCCTACAAACCATCATTCAAGACGCTCAAGTTCGCGGTTTTTTCCTATTATTCATCATTACCAGTTTGGTGATTGCACTGTGGCTAACCATACATAATGGTTACTCGTTATTAGATGCACTGCGTGTGGCGATGTTCAATATTGTCTCGGTGGTGACTACCACAGGGTTTGGACTGGATGACTTCACCGCATGGGGGGCCTTGCCTGCAACGTTGTTTGCTTTTTTGATGGTGTCAGGGGCATGCTCGGGATCCACCTCCGGTGGGATCAAAGTCTTTCGTTTTCAAATCGGTTTTGCTTTGCTCAATAAACAAATGTTGAAACTGGTTCATCCGTCGGGTGTGTTTGTGCAGCGCTATAATCAGCGACCAGTTAACGAAGATATTGTGCGTTCCGTTGTCGCCTTTGGTTTGGCATTTTTCATTACCATTATCTTGCTTGCTGGTGCTTTATCGGCCATGGGGTTGGATACCGTAACCAGTATTTCTGGAGCGATCACGGCCGTTGCGAATGTGGGTCCAGGCATGGGCAATGTGATTGGCCCAAGTGGCAATTTTGCCCCGTTACCCGATGCGGCGAAGTGGCTGCTCAGTATTGGTATGCTGATGGGGCGATTGGAAATATTGACGATTTTAGTGCTATTTTTTCCGGCTTTTTGGCGACGGTAGAGGGTTGAGTCTATCCTTCGCTGTGTTTTTATGATGCTGGCACATAAAAATAAATCGCTAAAAAGTGGCAAGCGCAGCCGACCAAAACAAACACATGCCAAATCGCATGATGATAAGGGATGCGCTTAGCAACATAAAAAATAACGCCCAATGAATAAATCAACCCGCCTAATGCCAATAGCAATAAGCCCCCGAAAGGTAAATTAGCGGTTAGTTGATAAATCACGATCAACGATAACCAGCCCATACTTAAATAACTAAACAATGAAAAGCGTTTAAAGCGCTGCATAAACGCGACCTTCATGATGATTCCTACCACAGCAATCGACCAAATGATCACCATTAAGCCTATCGCTAAAGGCGTACGTAAGCTGACCAATAAAAAAGGCGTATAGCTGCCAGCGATCAACAGATAAATCGCGCAGTGGTCAAATACTTTCAAGCCTTGTTTGATTTTTTGATCAGAAACCGCATGGTACAAGGTCGAGGCAAGAAACAGCACTATCATGCTACTGCCATACAGCGCCATACTGGTAATAGTGAGTGGATCAGCCTCATAAGCGAGAGCTTTATTGATCAGCAAAATCAAACCAATAATTCCCATCAATAGGCCAATCGCGTGACTGATGGTGTTGGCGATCTCTTCTTTATAAGGATAAGTGTGTGTGGCCATGCTCTTTTTACCGATGAGTGTATTTGTTTTTTGAGTATCGCACATTAAGCTTACACGTGTAAGTTGATTTTTTGTTAGCAAAAATGTTGGTTAACTA
Organism: Vibrio sp. 11986-1-5; assembly: GCF_963878025.1. Classification (NCBI taxonomy): domain Bacteria; kingdom Pseudomonadati; phylum Pseudomonadota; class Gammaproteobacteria; order Vibrionales; family Vibrionaceae; genus Vibrio; species Vibrio sp. 11986-1-5. The sequence continues at coordinate 24,539 of NZ_CAWNVW010000005.1, read as the reverse complement.
TCGATCAATGGTTGAGTTGGTGCTAATCTATTATTGATATGCAAACATATCGTCATTCCTAAATAGTTATTTGGATTGGCACTGCCAGAATGAGCCACTTTTTAGCCATAATTGGATAAAAATTAACTCATAATTATTTAGGCTATACCATTGGCAATGGATATGCCTGACCGTTAGGTAAGTTAATGCGCCCAACAGCTGTCAGGTTTTCGCACACTAACCGTAGTGCAATGCGCCGCCGTAGTGGTTTTACTACTGCATTGGTTGCAAAAAAAATCGCGTCTGCACCGACTCTTGTCGAACAACGTGCGTTTATCGCATCGAATGAAACAAAAGTGGTTCAGGCCGCTTAAGTTAAAAAGCGCAGCTTATTTTCTGCGCTTTTTTTTGTCTTTTGCTCTCGACTTTCGAGTTTTCCACTCTGGCTATCTCCATAGATAGGACTATGGCTGATTGATTTTGCGTTGATGGCGCTTTATCTCTCTAGTTAACTCGCTTACGCTTCCCTTGCTGATTGTTTGCTCGAAAGCAATTTGCTACTTTAGTGAAAAACCATCACAACCATGTGGAGACGAGCATGAAATGCCATCGTGTTGAAGAGCTATTGGCCTTATTGGAGCCAGAGTGGCATAAGCAATCAGAGCTAAATTTAGTCCAGTTTATTGGTGTGTTAGCTCAAGAAGCTGGCTATCAAGGTGAGCTGAGTGAGTTAACTGATGATGTACTGATTTATCATTTAAAAATGCGCAATAGCAGTAAAGATGAAGTGATCCCTGGCCTTAAAAAAGACTACGAAGATGATTTTAAAACAGCGATCTTACGTGCGCGTGGGATTTTGTCAGAATAAAAATAAATGAATGATGAGCAATGGTTACCTTGAGTTTTCCTTGGTATAAGCTGACCAATATGTTTTCACTATGGCAAGGGGCTCAGTAATGATCCCTTTTATGCAATGACGCAAGCGACTTTCCATTTTGATGCTCTGACACCGGATTTAATTTGGTATGCGCTAGAAAGTATCGGTATTCGTGCTGAATCAGGCTTTTTAGCCCTTAATAGTTATGAAAACCGAGTCTATCAATTTACCGATGAAGAGAACCGACGCTTTGTCGTTAAGTTCTATCGGCCCCAACGTTGGACGGAGCAACAAATCCAAGAAGAGCACGATTTCGCTTTAGAACTCGCTGCGGCAGAAATTCCATTAGCTCCCCCTTTGGTGATCAATGGCAGTAGTTTACATCGCTATCAAGGTTACTACTTTGCATTGTTTACTAGCATGGGTGGACGTCAGTTTGAAGTAGATAATCCGCAGCAATTAGAGTGGGTGGGGCGTTTTTTAGGGCGAATTCATAAAATAGGGGAGAGTAAAACTTTTATTCATCGCCCAAACTTAGGATTAGATGAGTATTTATATCAACCGAAACGGATCTTAGAGCAAGCGTCGTTTATTCCATCACATTTACAAAATACTTTTTTTAATGATCTCAATTTGTTAATAGAGCGCATTGAACAGTATTGGCAACCAACGCAGAGCGCTATTCGCTTGCATGGTGACTGTCATCCCGGCAATATTTTATGGCGAGATGGGCCAATGTTTGTTGATTTAGATGATGCGCGTAATGGGCCTGCGGTGCAAGATTTATGGATGTTGCTCAGTGGCGACCGCCAAGAGAAGCTCGTTCAACTGGATATTTTATTGGAAGGTTATCAAGAGTTTTGTGATTTTAATCCACAGCAATTGAAACTTATTGAGCCATTACGTGGTCTACGCATGGTGCATTATATGGCTTGGTTGGCTAAACGCTGGCATGATCCAGCGTTTCCACTCGCCTTCCCGTGGTTCAATGATCCAAAATATTGGGAAGGTCAAGTGCTTGCGTTTAAAGAGCAGCTAGCTGCCTTAGAAGAACCTTCTCTATCACTGATGCCAAATTGGTAACTTGCCTCATCAAAGGAATAATGGAGTTTAATCATGAAAAAGCTGTTTGCACTGGTTGCAACCCTAATATTAAGCCTTTCAGTTCACGCTGCTCAGTTTAAAGAGGGAGTGCACTACAAAGTGCTTGATTTACCCAAGGCTAGCCAGCCTAGTGTCAGTGAATATTTTTCGTTTTACTGCCCGCATTGCTATTCGTTTGAGCCGATAATTAAACAGCTTAAAGAACAATTACCTGCAGAAGTACGTCTACAAAAGAATCATGTATCTTTTATGGGCGGTAATATGGGTAAGTCGATGAGTAAAGCGTATGCGACGATGCTGGCTTTAAACGTTGAAGAGCAAATGTTGCCAGTGATGTTTAATCGTATTCATAATCAACGTAAAGCACCGAAAAACGATCAAGAGTTGCGTCAAATATTCACCGATGAAGGGATCGATGGCGCAAAATTTGATGCGGCGTTTAATGGTTTTGCGGTCGATTCTATGGTACGCCGTTTTGATAAACAGTTCCAAGATAGCGGTTTAACTGGTGTACCTGCTGTGGTGGTGAACAACCGTTACCTAGTGCAAGCTCAGGGTATCAAAACCGTTGATGAGTATTTTGAGCTAGTCAATTATTTGTTAACACAGTAATTATTTATTAACGCAATAGTTTTTCAGGCATCTCACATTGTCGTTGGTTAATCGAATCATGCATTGCTGAGTAGAGCAATGCATGATTTTTTATACACAACTCCACGGTGTCATTTAGCCATATTTTCCGATTATTGAGTGATGCTTACACGGCCTGCGCAACCAATTGTTTGAGCAGCCTATCCATTGCACGGTAACCGAGCGCTTCCGCCAGATGTGATCGCTGAATATCGGCTACGCCCTCTAAATCTGCGATAGTCCGTGCCACTTTAATGATCCGGTGATAAGCGCGGACGGATAAGCCTAAGCGATGCAATGCGGCTTCTAAGAACTCTGCATCCGAACGAGCTAATGGGCAAAAAATATCAATCTCACGACTTTGTAGCAGCCCGTTAACCTTGCCGCTGCGTGCCAGCATCCGCTCGCGCGCTATCTGTACTCGTTGCCGTACGACTTCTGTTGTTTCTCCTCGATCACCGCCTTGAGATAGCGTCCCTTTTGGTAGCGCGGGAATTTCAATCGACATATCAAATCGGTCTAGCAAAGGGCCAGAAAGTCGACTTAAATAGCGCAGGATCACTTGCGGGTTGACCCTTGCTTGATTGCCTTCATAGTAGCCGGTAGGACTGGGATTGAGTGCGCCCACCAGTTGAAAGCGGGCCGGAAAGCGAGTCTTACCTTGGGCGCGTGAAATAATGATCTCTCCTGATTCAAGGGGCTCACGGAGTGAATCAAGCACTTTTCGTTCAAATTCAGGCATCTCGTCGAGAAATAATAGGCCGTTATGGGCTAAGGAGATTTCTCCTGGCCGTGGAATCGTACCGCCGCCCACCAAGGCCGCCATCGAGCTTGAGTGGTGTGGTGATCGAAAAGGACGACGTTTCCAGTTGTACTGATTGATCTCCTGTTGGGTCAGTGAGGCGACAGAGGCGGTTTCCATCGCTTCCTCTTCACTCATTTCTGGTAGTAAATCACACAGCCGCGAAGCAAGCATGGTTTTGCCTGTACCGGGAGGACCTAAAAACAGTAGGTTATGATTACCTGCTGCGGCAATTTCCAGCGCTCGCTTGCCTTGTTGCTGACCAATAATATCTTGTAGATCTCGAGAGTGATCGGGTGGTTGTACAATCGGTTCGCTTTGAAACAGGATTAAACTTTTTTGGCCACATAAATCCGCGCAAACTTCTAACAGGGTTTGTGCTGATTTATGGTTGCTTTCACCGACCAACGCCGCTTGATCGCCGTTATCTTGTGGTACCACCAAACTGCGTTGAGCATGATTCGCTGCCAATGCCGCGGGCAAAACTCCCTTCACGCGCCGTATTTCTCCCGACAATGCCAACTCACCAATAAACTCATAACTGGCTAAATGGGTGTGAGGTATTTGTTCTGAAGCCGCTAAAATTCCCAGTGCGATGGGTAAATCAAACCGCCCCCCTTCTTTGGGGAGATCGGCAGGTGCCAAGTTAACCGTGATTCGTTTAGCGGGAAACTCGAAGCGTGAGTTAATAATCGCACTGCGTACTCGGTCTTTGGATTCTTTGACCGTGGTTTCGGGGAGACCGACTAAGGTGAAGCCTGGCATGCCGTTACTGATGTGCACTTCCACCGTAACTTCTGGTGCTTGGACGCCAATGCTGGCTCGGCTATGAATAATCGCAAGGCCCATTTTTTCTCTTTATCGTTAGGTTGACTTCTAGTGGCAATGTGCCTGAAAAACGTTTGAATAATCAGCATGCTGAGGATAAAAATGGTGATATTTCGATAGAAGCCGCACAAATAAGCTTAAGAGAATGTGAAAAAATAATCAGTTTTTGCTTGTCATGTAACAGATATGTGTGTTACCACTAGAACCGCAAACAATTACGTACTCAGTACGGCAACATATAGAACGATTATTATGAATTTTAACGCTCGCATTAACGCACTAATTAACCTGCTGATCGTGGTCATTATTATGACGGCGCGGGGGCTTGTGGGCGCAAAATAACACACAAATTTAAAAAGACCCCCGCACTGAAAAGTTCGGGGGTTTTTTTTCAACTATCTAACGACATCGTGCAATCTGATCGGTGATTATCCAACCAGATATGGACAGGAAGAATGGGAGCGGCACATGAAGTGCAAACACAACAACGTTAATGGCGCAACGCGCGCTTCAGGAGGGGTACAATGACGGGAGCACAACTTGTCGTTGCCGCCTTACAGCAACAGGGCATCAAAACCGTTTTTGGTTACCCTGGTGGTGCCATCATGCCTATTTATGATGCACTCTATGATGGTGGGGTAGAACATATCCTTTGTCGCCATGAACAAGGAGCGGCGATGGCGGCCATTGGTATGGCTCGCTCAACCCAAAGCGTGGCGGTCTGTATGGCAACCTCGGGACCTGGAGCGACCAATTTAGTCACCGGCCTTGCGGATGCTTTTCTTGACTCGGTGCCTCTAGTGGCGATTACTGGCCAAGTGGCGAGCTCGCACATTGGTACGGATGCTTTCCAAGAGATGGATGTGATAGGGATGTCGCTTTCTTGTACCAAACACAGTTATCTGGTGACCGATATTGGTGAATTGGCGGCGACATTGGCGGAAGCGTTTGAGGTGGCAAAAACCGGTCGTCCGGGGCCGGTTATCGTTGATATCGCGAAAGATGTTCAGTTAGCCCAAGCGCCAAGTTTTACCTTGCCTGTATTTACACCACCAGCGATGCCTGAAGCTTGCCCTGAGCAATTGCACACGGCGCAGCAGCTATTGTCTGCCAGTCAGCGTCCAGTGTTGTATGTGGGTGGTGGTGTGCAATTGGCGAAAGCGACTGCTACGGTGCGCGAGTTCTTGCGTTTAAATCCCATGCCTTCAGTGAGTACCTTAAAAGGGCTCGGTACGATAGAACGGCATGACCCGCATTATCTGGGTATGTTGGGTATGCATGGTACCAAAGCCGCTAATTTAGTGGTGCAAGAGAGTGATTTATTGATTGTGGTGGGCGCGCGTTTTGATGACCGAGTCACTGGCAAGCTGGATACTTTTGCACCGCATGCGAAAGTGATTCATATCGATATTGATGCCGCTGAATTTAATAAATTACGCCGAGCCAACGCCGCTTTGCGTGGCGATATTAATCGCATTCTTCCACAACTGGAGTTAAACCATGATATTTCCTCATGGGCCGATTACAGTGAGAACTTACGCCGTGATTTCACTTGGCGTTACGATCATCCCGGAGAGCTGATTTTTGCGCCACTGCTACTTAAACAACTCTCCGATATGATGCCCGACAGTGCGATGGTTTCCACCGATGTTGGTCAGCACCAAATGTGGGCCGCGCAGCATATTCAGCCCCGAGCGCCAGAAAACTTTATTACCTCTGCGGGTCTTGGCACCATGGGCTTTGGTTTACCTGCTGCCATGGGTGCCGCGGTTGCTCGTCCAGAAGACCAATCAATCCTAATCTCAGGCGATGGCTCTTTTATGATGAATGTTCAGGAGCTAGGCACACTTAAGCGGCGTCAGATCCCAGTAAAAATGGTGTTACTTGATAACCAGCGCTTAGGCATGGTTCGCCAATGGCAATCGTTGTTTTTTGATGGCCGTCATAGTGAAACGATTTTGGATGATAATCCCGACTTCGTGATGCTAGCCCAAGCCTTCGGTATCCCGGGTAAGACCATCACTAAAAAAGAGCAAGTGGAGCCGGCATTGCAAGAGATGCTTGCCAGTAAAACCGCTTATCTATTGCATGTTTTGATCGATGAAGAAGAAAATGTTTGGCCGTTGGTACCACCCGGCGCCTCAAATAGTGATATGTTGGAGAACACCTAATGGAAAGATATTTATTAGACATCAAAGCCGATGATAAACCGGTTCTATTAGAACGTGTTCTGCGGGTAGTGCGTCATCGCGGCTTCATTATCAGACAAGTGGCGGCAACGCAAAACCATATTAGTCAAGTCGCCAGTGTTGAAATCATTGTCGATAGCGATCGGCCGATCAGTACCTTGGTTAACCAAATTGAAAAATTATGGGATATTCGTAGTGTCGACGTTACCCCTTTAAATCTCGATGAACTCCCCAACAACAATTTACAACAAAAGATTTGTGCATAAGGAAGGCAAGCAATGGCAACAAAAACAGCAGATTACATTTGGTTCAACGGTGAAATGGTGCCATGGGCCAATGCCAATGTCCATGTACTGACTCACGCAATGCATTACGGTACCTCAGTCTTTGAAGGCGTGCGTTGCTATAACACCCCGAAAGGTCCAATCGTTTTCCGTCATCGCGAGCATGCTCAGCGTCTGAAAGATTCGGCAAAAATTTATCGTTTTCCAATTCCCTATACAATTGACGAAATCATGGAAGCAACACGGGAAACGTTGCGAATTAATAAGCTCGACTCCGCTTATATTCGCCCGTTGGGCTTTGTGGGCAATGTCGGCCTTGGGGTTTGCCCGCCGGTGAATACTGAGATGGAGTTGATCATCGCCGCTTTCCCTTGGGGCGCTTATTTAGGTGATGAAGCATTAGAAAATGGTGTCGATGCGATGATTTCTAGCTGGCACCGCGCTGCGCCGAATACTATCCCAACCGCTGCCAAAGCGGGGGGTAACTATTTATCCTCTCTGCTTGTTGGTGGTGAAGCCCGCCGTCATGGTTATGCTGAGGGGATTGCACTGAGTGTGGATGGTTACCTGTCTGAAGGGGCCGGCGAAAATATTTTTGTGATTAAAGATGGCGTATTACTCACACCACCAACCACCAGTTCTATTTTGCCGGGCATTACCCGCGATTCGATCATGACCCTGGCTAAAGACATGGGCTATTCGGTGCGTGAAGTGAATATTGCCCGTGAAGCGCTGTATTTGGCGGATGAAATATTCATGACCGGAACGGCGGCGGAAATCGTTCCGGTACGCAGTGTCGATCAAATCACGGTTGGCGAAGGCAAGCGCGGGCCGATCACCAAAGTGATGCAAGAGGCGTACTTTGGCCTATTCAACGGCACCACAGAAGATAAGTGGAGTTGGTTGGATTATGTCTACCCAGAGAAGCAATCATAGAGGATAACGGACAATGGCAAAGTATCGTTCAGCAACGACCACTCATGGTCGTAATATGGCCGGAGCACGCGCCCTATGGCGTGCAACCGGTGTTAAAGAAGAAGATTTTGGAAAACCGATCATTGCGGTGGTCAACTCATTTACCCAGTTTGTACCGGGTCATGTGCATCTTAAAGACATGGGACAATTGGTGGCGGGGGAAATAGAGAAAGCTGGCGGCATCGCCAAAGAATTTAATACCATTGCGGTGGATGATGGTATTGCCATGGGCCACGGTGGCATGCTGTATTCCTTGCCATCACGGGAGCTGATTGCCGATTCGGTGGAGTATATGGTTAATGCGCATTGTGCTGATGCCATGGTCTGTATCTCGAACTGTGACAAAATCACTCCAGGAATGATGATGGCGGCGCTGCGCTTAAATATTCCGGTGATTTTTGTCTCTGGCGGTCCGATGGAAGCGGGCAAAACCAAATTGTCCGATCAAATTATCAAGCTTGATTTGGTTGATGCCATGATTCAAGGAGCCGATCCTACGGTTTCTGATCAGCAAAGCCAGCAAATTGAGCGCTCGGCTTGTCCGACTTGCGGCTCTTGCTCGGGGATGTTTACCGCTAACTCAATGAACTGTTTAACTGAAGCATTAGGGCTTTCCCAGCCTGGTAATGGTTCGATGCTGGCGACTCATGCCGATCGCGAAGGGTTATTTATCAATGCCGGTAAACGGATTGTTGAATTGACCAAGCGTTACTATGAGCAAGACGATCACTCGGCGCTGCCACGTAATATCGCCAATAAAGCGGCGTTTGAAAATGCCATGGCGCTGGATATCGCTATGGGCGGCTCCACCAATACGGTTTTGCATCTCTTAGCGGCGGCGCAAGAGGGAGAGATTGATTTCGATATGACGGATATTGACCGCATGTCACGTCAAGTGCCGCATCTCTGTAAAGTGGCGCCATCGACCCAGAAATATCACATGGAAGATGTCCATCGCGCTGGAGGCGTTATGGCAATTTTGGGCGAGTTAGATCGCGCAGGATTGATCAATAACCAAACCCATACTGTGTTGGGGATGACCTTGCAACAGCAATTGGCCCAATACGACATCATGCAAACGGACGATCAAGCGGTGCTCGACTTTTTCCGTGCTGGTCCGGCTGGCATTCGTACCACCAAAGCATTTTCACAATCTTGCCGTTGGGATCGATTAGACGATGATCGCGCCTCAGGTTGCATTCGCAGTAAAGCCCATGCCTTTAGTCAAGATGGTGGTTTGGCGGTGCTTCGTGGCAACATTGCCCTTGACGGTTGTATTGTTAAAACTGCGGGCGTCGATGAAGACAATCTCACTTTCACGGGACCAGCGATTGTGTTTGAAAGCCAAGATACGGCGGTAGAAGGTATTTTAGGTGGCCAAGTTAAAGCTGGGGATGTAGTCGTGATTCGCTACGAAGGCCCTAAAGGCGGCCCGGGTATGCAAGAGATGCTTTACCCAACCACTTATCTTAAATCAATGGGGCTTGGTAAGGCTTGTGCCTTATTAACCGATGGCCGTTTTTCTGGTGGTACTTCTGGCTTATCGATTGGTCATGTCTCTCCTGAAGCCGCTAATGGTGGCACGATAGGTTTGGTCAATAATGGCGATAAGATCGCGATTGATATTCCTAATCGTTCGATTCGCCTACTGGTTTCAGAAGATGAGTTGGCTGAGCGTCGAGCCGCGCAAGATAAGCAAGGCTGGAAACCGGTTAATCGTCAGCGTGAAGTCTCTTTAGCGCTCAAAGCTTACGCGAGTCTGGCAACCAGTGCTGATAAAGGCGCAGTGCGAGATAAATCGAAACTTGAGGGGTAGTGGATGAGTGCAAGCAAGCAAACCGGCGCGGAGTATTTACGGCAAATTTTGCGTGCACCTGTTTACGACGTGGCGTTAGTGACGCCACTGCAAGCAATGCCGCGCCTATCAGCGCGCATTCAAAACCGAGTGCAATTAAAACGAGAAGATCGCCAGCCAGTACATTCTTTCAAATTACGTGGTGCTTACACCATGTTATCCAGTCTATCTGATGCGCAGAAACAAGCCGGGGTGATTGCCGCCTCCGCCGGTAATCATGCGCAAGGAATGGCATTATCCGGTACCAAGCTAGGCATCAAAACCACCATCGTCATGCCCAAAACTACCCCTGATATTAAAGTGGAGGCGGTTCGTGGATTTGGCGGTGTCGTGATGTTACATGGCAATAATTTTGATGAAGCGAAAGCAGAAGCTGAACGTTTGGCAGCGCAGCATGGCTATACTTTTGTGCCGCCCTTTGATCATCCATTAGTCATTGCTGGGCAAGGAACCATAGGCATGGAGATGCTGCAGCAAAATGGTCATCTCGATTATATTTTTCTGCCCGTGGGCGGCGGCGGACTTGCGGCCGGAGTGGCGGTGCTGATCAAGCAATTGATGCCGGATATCAAAGTCATTGCCGTTGAACCAGAGGATTCAGCATGTCTGAAAGCTGCGTTAGATGCTGGTGAACCTGTGGTACTTGAACAAGTGAGTTTGTTTGCTGATGGGGTAGCAGTGAAGCGGATTGGTGATGAAACCTTCCGTTTGTGCCAACAATACCTCGATGGCCATATCACCGTTTCTAGCGATGAAATTTGCTCGGCAGTGAAAGATATTTTTGAAGACACGCGCGCGATTGCCGAGCCTTCAGGGGCACTGGCTTTAGCTGGGTTGAAGAAATTTGCCGAGCGTCACCAACTGGTGGATAAACAACTGGCTACGGTGTTATCTGGTGCCAATACCAACTTCCATGGTTTACGCTATGTCTCTGAACGGTGTGAACTCGGTGAGAAGCGTGAAGGTTTGCTGGCGGTGACCATTCCTGAACGTCCTGGGGCATTTTTTGAGTTTTGCCATATTATCGGTGGTCGAGCGGTTACTGAGTTCAACTATCGCTATAACGATGACCAACTGGCTAATATCTTTGTTGGTGTTCGTTTATTAGGAGGGCAAGAAGAATTACAGCATATCGTCCATGATTTGCGACAGGGTGGTTATCCGGTGGTCGATCTGTCTGACGATGAAATGGCTAAGCTGCATGTGCGTTACATGATAGGCGGTAAACCTTCGAAGCCACTCAAAGAGCGTTTATATAGCTTTGAATTTCCAGAGTATCCGGGAGCCTTACTCAAGTTTTTGAGTACCTTAGGCACTCATTGGAACATTAGCTTATTTAATTATCGTAACCATGGTGCGGATTACGGACGAGTATTGTGTGGCTTCGAGTTAGCAGAAAGTGATTTAGTGCGATTTTCTGCTCATCTCTATGAGCTTGGCTATCAGTATAAGGATGAGACTAATAATCCGGCTTATCAATTCTTCTTATCCTAAGTCCATTTTACTTTCACATGCCAGTCATACGACTGGCATTTTTTATCCGTTCGCTTTGTGATCATGGTAGCGGTAATCTAATTGTACATAACAACATTTCATTATGGGTTTGCGTATACTGAAGCCATTGTGTGGTGATTATCCCCTTTATACTTGAAGCTGCAGGATGTTGGCTAGGTTCGTTTATGCCAATCACAGGCTATTGCACTTTCACTCGTTATATTCAGCCCGGAGACCAATATGTTTAAAGCGCTAATCCTCAACCAGCAAGAAAAAAACACAACCGCGACCATCGAATCACTCGATGAGATTCAATTGCCTGATGGCGACGTTTTGGTTGCCGTGGAGTACTCTTCACTCAATTATAAAGACGGTTTAGCCATTACTGGTAAAGGTAAGATCATTCGTCACTTTCCCATGGTGCCTGGGATCGACCTCGCGGGCCAAGTGATTGAGTCTAAGGATGCTCGTTACCAAAGCGGCGACCAAGTGGTATTAACCGGATGGGGAGTCGGCGAAAACCATTGGGGGGGGATGGCTGAAAAGGCTCGTCTGCAAGCTGATTGGTTGGTGCCTTTAGTGTCTGGATTGGACAGCAAACAAGCGATGATGATTGGTACTGCTGGCTTTACCGCGATGCTCTGTGTTCAAGCTCTGTTAGATGCAGGCATTAAAGCAGAACAAGGTGAAATCCTAGTGACTGGTGCCAGCGGCGGCGTTGGTTCCGTTGCGGTAACACTATTAGCTAACCTAGGTTATAAAGTTGCGGCGGTAACCGGTCGTGTTGAACAAAATGGTCCACTACTAGAAAAACTCGGTGCCAGCCGAATTATTGATCGCAGCGAGTTTGAACAGCCCGCTCGGCCATTAGAAAAGCAGCTTTGGGCTGGGGCGATTGATACCGTAGGCAGCAAAATATTAGCTAAAGTGCTCGCTCAAATGGACTATAACAGTACCGTTGCGGCATGCGGTTTAGCCGGCGGCTTTGATTTACCGACGACAGTGATGCCATTTATTTTACGTAATGTACGTTTGCAAGGGGTCGATTCAGTCTCTTGCCCAGCAGAAAAGCGCCTTGCGGCATGGCAAAGTCTCGCGCAATATTTACCTGCCAGTTATTTTGAGCAAGCGTGTCACGAGATCTCTCTTGAGCAGGTACCTGAATTTGCACAAGCGATTACGCAAGGCCAAGTGACAGGCCGCGTAGTGATTAAACTCTAACAGAAAGGAGACGTGGTTAATGACAACCAAGACGCTGCACGGTTTGCTGCGTCTTCGTTTTGCGCTTAGGGTCTGTTTATCTTTCACGGTTAAATTTTGTTCGAGATAAAAGTGTTTTAATCGCGGCGAGAGGGTTTTGCCTAGCTATTCTAGGCAAAACCCTAAATAAATAGCAAAAAAAAATCCCGCCATACAGCGGGGAAGCCCAAGAAAAATGGAGAGTTATTATATTGGAGCGCTTGTTAAATGTATGTTAATAAAGGTAGTGGTTAAAATGAGTTTTGCCAAGTGATTATTGAATATTTTTCTTTCAGTCGTATTATCTACGCCTTATTTTGCTACTCGATTAGGTTTTTGCATGACATTTGACTCAACATTAGCGACCCATTCCCTTGATGCGCAAGGACTGCGTTGCCCTGAACCAGTAATGATGGTGCGCAAGACCATTCGTACCATGCAAGCTGGCGATGTGTTATTGGTGATGGCGGATGATCCTTCCACGACTCGAGATATCCCCAGTTTTTGCCGCTTTATGGATCATCAATTGTTGGCGCAGCAAACCGAGCAACTACCTTATCAGTATTTGATCAAAAAAGGCTTAGCTTAATCTTGCAGTCTTTGGCAGCCATGGTTGATTGCTGGGGATTTAGCCGATGAAAGAAAGTAAGGCTAGATAATTCGCCTTACTTTATTATCTTTAGAGTAATCAGCATGCATATTGATGATATGTGCTGATTGCGGGTTAAGTTTATTCTTGGTACTCAATCGCTCGGATTTCTGCTTGTAGTTTATTCACTTGTTGTTGCAGTGCTCTTAACTCATTGTGCATTGGAATAATGTAAGCGACTCGGATCCAAGCCTCGACCGTTAAGGCCGCCATAATAATCGCTCCTGCCACCATAGGTAGCCACATGTTAGTCAGCATCATCCCCAATAATGTGAGTATAAATCCGAAAGTAAATAGGTAGCTTTGGCTTTTGGCGGTCATTCCCGTATAACGTGTTAGCATAAGCAAATCCTCTTGCAACGCTACGATATTGTTAACCTAGCACGGCAATCATGACACGAATATGGCCGATATCACGCTCTTGGTGGCTTTTGGCCAAGAGCGTGATCCAGTACTAACAATTTTTATCGAAAGATAGCCATTCGTTTAAAACAGTGCAGCAGTAATTGCTAAACCGATAAATAAAATGGCGGTGATTTTACGGATCAAACCAAGTGGCAGTTTATTAGCTGACAACTTGCCGATCATCACCACAGGAACATTAGCCAGCAGCATACCAATCGTGGTACCTAAAATGACCCACAATAAGGCATCGGCAAATTGAGCCGCGAGAATTGAGGTAGCAATTTGGGTTTTATCACCAATTTCGGCAATAAAAAAGGCAATAAAGCTGGCAATAAAAGGCCCACGGGTAGAGATAGATTCCTTTTCATCCAATTTATCAGGGATCAATACCCATCCGGCCATGATTAAAAAGCTCACCACTAAAACCCACTTTAAAATGTCGGGTGACAAATAGTCGGCCACCACCACACCAAGCCAAGCGGCTAAGGCATGATTCGCTAAGGTGGCAAGAAATATTGCCGCGATAATAGGGACAGGTTTTCGGTATCGACTGGCTAACAATAAAGAAAGCAGCTGGGTTTTATCACCAATTTCAGCTAAGGCGACGGTAGTAATTGAAATAGCTAATGCGCTCACGACAGGCTCACAGTGGGGCGGGATAATTATAATAACCATAGACAAACGCCACGCCCCACCCCGGTTCGCTTTGTTTGTCTAAGGTCTTGCTAAGCTAAAAAGATTTTTAGCCTCGAACGCCATGGTGGTTGGGCCACCAATTATGTTGACGAACGAATCGTTAAGATCAGGTCTCTTACGATAAGCTACTCCCCAAAGACGGCGCAATTCTAATCAGGCTGTCAATAAATCTCAAGTCACAAATGACCTCAAGGTTTAGTTTTGGGATAATTTGCCATAATCGATGGGCAAAATTGCTTTAAAAGGGATTTTTGACCATTAATTAAGCAAGATTACCCCTACTCGCTGAGCGAATATCTCGGTATACTTGTGCGCTATTTCTTATCAATTCAGACAGAAGAATCGCGCGAACCTGACTATGCAAAAATACGACATCAAAACCTTTCAGGGTATGATCCTCGCGCTGCAGGATTATTGGGCCCAACAAGGCTGTACCATTGTTCAACCATTAGATATGGAAGTTGGTGCAGGTACCTCTCACCCAATGACATGCCTGCGAGCTATCGGCCCAGAGCCTATCGCTACGGCGTATGTTCAACCTTCTCGTCGTCCAACCGACGGCCGTTATGGTGAAAACCCGAACCGCCTACAGCACTACTATCAATTTCAAGTCATCATCAAACCATCGCCGGATAACATTCAAGAGTTATACCTTGGATCACTGGAGGTATTAGGTGTTGACCCGCTGGTTCACGACATTCGTTTTGTTGAAGACAACTGGGAAAACCCAACCTTAGGTGCATGGGGATTGGGCTGGGAAGTGTGGCTGAACGGCATGGAAGTGACTCAGTTCACTTACTTCCAACAAGTCGGTGGTCTTGAATGTAAACCCGTAACCGGTGAAATCACTTACGGTATCGAGCGTTTGGCGATGTACATTCAAGGTGTTGATTCTGTTTATGATTTAGTCTGGACAGATGGCCCATTAGGTAAAGTAACCTATGGCGATATTTTCCACCAAAATGAAGTAGAGCAGTCAACCTACAACTTTGAACATGCGGATGTGGATTTTCTTTTCACCTTCTTCGATCAGTGTGAGAAAGAGTGCCAGTATCTGCTTGAACTCGAAAAACCATTACCATTACCGGCCTATGAGCGGATTTTAAAAGCGGGTCATGCCTTTAACCTGCTTGATGCTCGTAAGGCGATTTCGGTGACTGAGCGCCAACGTTATATCCTGCGTATCCGCAACCTCACTAAAGCGGTTGCTGAAGCGTATTACGCCTCTCGCGAAGCGCTAGGCTTCCCAATGTGTAAAAAGGGTGAGGAGCAATAACATGGCCAAAGAATTTTTAATTGAACTGGGTACGGAAGAGTTACCACCAAAGCAGCTTCGCACTTTAGCTGAAGCGTTTGCCGCCAATTTTAGTACAGAACTTGCCGCGGCAGAGCTAACTCATGACGGCGTAAAATGGTTTGCCACTCCCCGTCGTTTGGCGCTGAAAGTCGCTAATCTTGCCGAAAAACAAGCGGATAAGGTACTTGAAAAGCGTGGCCCTGCGGTGTCAGTGGCTTTTGATGCAGAAGGTAATCCGACTAAAGCAGCACAAGGTTGGGCACGTGGTAATGGGATCACCGTTGAGCAAGCTGATCGTCTTAAAACCGAGCAAGGTGAGTGGTTGCTGTTTAAAAAAGAAGTAAAAGGCCAAGCAGCGAAAGCCATTGTGGTTGAGCTGGCTGCGAAAGCATTGGCCAACTTACCTATCGCTAAGCCAATGCGTTGGGGCGATAAAGAGACCCAATTTATCCGCCCAGTAAAAACTTTAACCATGCTGCTTGGTGATGAGTTGATCGAAGGCGAAATTTTAGGCGTGGCATCAGCACGTACCATTCGTGGTCACCGTTTTATGGGTGAGAAAGAATTTACTATCGATTCTGCCCAGCAGTACCCAGACATTTTAGAGCAACGCGGCAAAGTGATTGCTGATTATGAGACGCGTAAAGCGACGATCATTGCTGGTGCTCAGCAAGCGGCCCAACAAGTGGGTGGTATTGCAGAACTCGATGACGATTTAGTGGAAGAAGTCACCGCGTTAGTCGAATGGCCGGTGGTTTTAACGGCAAAATTTGAAGAGAAATTCCTCAATGTACCGTCGGAAGCCTTGGTGTACACCATGAAAGGTGACCAAAAATACTTCCCAGTGTATGACGCCAATAAGCAATTATTACCTAACTTTATCTTTGTGACCAACATTGAGTCTAAAGAGCCACGCCACGTTATCGAAGGTAACGAAAAGGTGGTACGTCCACGTCTGGCTGATGCTGAATTCTTCTTTAATACCGATCTCAAGAGCAAGCTGATTGATCGCTTGCCACAGCTTGAAACGGCTATTTTCCAGCAGAAATTGGGCACAATTAAAGATAAGACTGACCGCATCACAGAGTTAGCCGGTTATATTGCAGAGCAAATTGGCGCTGACGTTACACAAGCTAAACGTGCAGGTTTGCTCGCTAAATGTGATTTAATGACCTCAATGGTGTTTGAGTTTACCGATACTCAAGGTGTGATGGGCATGCATTATGCTCGCCATGATGGTGAGCCAGAAGCGGTAGCATTGGCGATGAACGAGCAGTATATGCCGCGCTTTGCTGGTGATCAGTTGCCGAGTGACGGGGTTTCTTCTGCGCTAGCGATGGCAGATAAACTGGATACCATCGTCGGCATTTTCGGGATTGGCCAAGCGCCAAAAGGTTCTGATCCTTTTGCTTTGCGCCGCGCTTCTTTAGGTGTGCTGCGGATCATCGTTGAATACGGCTACAAGCTTGACTTAGTGGATTTGGTCGCGAAAGCGAAATCTCTCTTTGGTGATCGTTTGACTAATGAAGCGGTTGAACACGATGTGATTGAATTCATGCTGGGTCGCTTCCGCGCTTGGTATCAAGACGAAGGCTTTAGTGTTGATGTTATTCAAGCGGTGTTGGCGCGTCGCCCAACCAAGCCGGCTGATTTCGATCAGCGGGTAAAAGCCGTGTCGCACTTCCGTGAATTAGAGGCGGCAGAAGCGTTGGCTGCGGCCAATAAACGGGTTGGGAATATTCTCGCGAAATTTGCTGGTCAGTTGCCTGCTGAGGTTGATCTCGCGTTATTGCAAGAACCCGCAGAGAAAGCCTTGGCACAAGACGTGGCCGTGATGAGCGAAGCCCTTGAGCCAGTCTTTGCGTCAGGTGATTATCAGCAAGCACTGAGTCAATTGGCCTCACTACGTGAACCCGTTGATGCGTTCTTTGATAACGTGATGGTGATGGCTGATGATGAAGCGCTAAAGCAAAACCGTTTAACTTTGCTTAACGACTTGCGTAACTTATTCCTGCAAATTGCTGACATTTCTCTGTTACAAAAGTAATCATTAGCAATAAACCATACGGTTTGTGATTGAAGCCCAACTCTAATCAGTTGGGCTTTTTTTCAACTGAATACTCTGATGTTCAAAAATAGTACTTTGATAGGTAAAAGCATTACGGTATGTTCAAGGATTAATCGATGAGCATGGCATCGTTTCATGCTCCTTTAGGCAAGTTAATACAATTATGAATTAGGCAGTCAGCAATGCAGTTTTCAAAATTTGGTGAAAAATTTAACCAGTATTCCGGTATTACCCAATTAATGGATGATTTAAACGATGGTCTGCGCACACCCGGAGCTATTATGCTCGGTGGCGGAAATCCTGCCGCTATACCAGCGATGATCGACTATTTTCATCAAACCAGCGCTGAGATGCTGAGCAACGGTGAGCTGATCGCTGCGCTGAGTAATTACGATGGTCCGCAAGGGAAAGATCGTTTCGTTAAATCGCTCGCTGCGCTGCTAAAAACGACTTATGGCTGGGAAATTAGTGAGAAAAACATCAGCTTAACCAATGGTAGCCAAAGTGGTTTTTTCTATTTATTTAACTTATTCGCCGGTCAGCAGCCCGATGGCTCTCATAAGAAGGTTTTACTACCGTTGGCTCCGGAATACATTGGTTATGGCGACGCAGGGATTGATGACGATCTGTTTATCTCTTATCGACCCGAGATTGAAATGCTTGATGATGGGTTATTCAAATACCATGTCGACTTTAACCAGTTAAAGGTGGATTCTTCAATTGCAGCAATCTGTGCCTCTCGACCGACCAATCCAACCGGTAATGTCTTGACCGAAGATGAGATCCATAAGCTCGATCAGTTAGCGCGGGATAATGGTATTCCGTTGATCATAGACAATGCTTATGGTGTGCCATTTCCTAATATCATTTTTGAACAGGTTGAACCGTTTTGGAATGACAATACCATTTTATGCATGAGCTTATCCAAACTTGGATTACCAGGCGTACGTTGCGGCATTGTCATCGCCAATGAAATGGTGACTCAAGCTTTAACCAATATGAATGGCATTATTAGTTTAGCCCCCGGCAGTGTTGGCCCCGCGATAGCTCAGCATATGATTGAGCGAGGGGATTTACTGCGCTTGAGTGATGAAGTTATTCGCCCATTTTATCAACAAAAATCACAAACCGCGGTGAAGTTACTTCAGCAGGCGATACCTGACCCGCGCTTTCGGATCCACAAACCTGAAGGGGCGATTTTCCTATGGCTGTGGTTTGATGAATTGCCGATCAGCACTATGGCGCTGTATCAGCGTCTTAAAGATCGAGGAGTATTGGTTGTTCCTGGTGAATATTTCTTTATTGGCCAACAGGAAGACTGGCCACATACTCATCAATGTCTACGGATGAACTATGTGCAAGATGATCAGGAAATGCAAAAAGGTATTCAGATTATCGCCGAAGAAGTCGCTAAGGCTTATCAGCAAGCTGAGCAGTCATCGATCTGCTGAAGGTGTTAGGGGCTGTTATCACCACCGCCAGCCTAATGTGTGGCTGGGGTGGTTTTAGGCGATGAGTCAGCGTTTAATCATGTTTGTGCAGCGCTGGAAAATTCTCTTTATCTAATAGCTGGCTAAGGCGCGCAAGGCGTCTTTGCAGTTCACCGCTATAATCGGCACTGATATTAATATGGCCCATCTTACGCCCCGGGCGTTTTTGTTTGCCATACCAATGGACATGACACCCTTCCATAGCAAGCAACGCGTCCGGTAGGCTATCAAGGCCTAAGATGTTAATCATCGCTGTCGGGCGGATCAGTTGCGTGCTGCCTAATGGTAAACCACATACGGCGCGCAAATGATTTTCAAATTGACACGTTTCGGCACCTTGTTGTGTCCAGTGGCCGGAGTTATGTACTCGAGGTGCAATTTCATTGACCAGCAGCTGACCATTGACATCAAAAAATTCTAAAGCCAGCACACCCACATACTCTAATTTCTCCGCCACCGCGCGAAAGATGCTTTCGGCTTGTTGTTGTAGCGCGAGATCATCCAACGAGGTGGATAAACTCAACACGCCATTGGTGTGCACATTTTCCGTCAGGGGATAGGTCACTATGCTGCCATCTTGTCCTCTCGCGCCAATTAACGAGACTTCGCGATCAAAAGCGATAAATTGCTCGGCAATGATGGTTTGTTGCGCTGAGCTTGCTAAGCAGTCTTGTAGCTCAGGCAAAATGTTATCAATATCTTGCGCTTGTTTGAGACGCCATTGCCCCTTGCCATCATAACCACCAAGCGCGCTTTTTAAAACCATCGGTAGTCCAATGGTTTCGATAGCAGTGAGCAAATCGTCACGAGAGTGTACGATGGCGTATTGAGCACTATTGACGCCAGCTTGCTGAAGTAATGCTTTTTCACGTTGTCGATTGCCACCAGCTTTAATCGCGGTTTGATTGGGAAGCAGCTTGCCACTATGCGCACACTGCTCAAGCACCTCATCAGGGATATGTTCAAATTCAGCGGTAATTACATCTGCTTGCTCAATGGCCAGAGCCAGCCCTTGGCCGATGACTTGCCCTGTGATCGGCTGCACGATATTACCGGTTGTTACATCAAACGCATGGATCTCAATATTCAGCGGAGTGCCTGCTAGCGCCATCATGCGGGCTAATTGCCCAGCCCCTAAGACTAAAACTTGCATCTGATTAGTCCTCTGCTGGATTCGGGTTGGCGAGCACGGTTTCGGTTTGTGTTAAACGAAAGGCATCGATTTTCGCCATGATCTCTTGATCATGGGTGGCGAGGATTTGAGCGGCTAATAAGCCGGCATTAGCGGCCCCCGCTTCACCGATAGCCAGCGTTCCTACCGCAATGCCTTTTGGCATCTGCACGATGGAGAGAAGTGAGTCCATCCCGTTAAGGGCTTTTGATTGTACTGGCACGCCAAGCACAGGCAAGCTAGTAAAGGCAGCCGTCATGCCCGGCAAATGTGCCGCGCCGCCGGCGCCAGCGATGATAACTTTAATACCTCGTTGCTGAGCGCTGCTAGCGTAATCAGCCAGTAGTTGAGGAGTTCGGTGAGCAGACACCACCTTGGTTTCATAATCGATCCCAAATTGCTCCAACATCTCTGCGGCTAGCTTCATGGTTGGCCAATCGGATTTCGAACCCATAATAATCGCCACTTTCATTTCCAACTCCTTCAAACATCATCACATTAGGGTGAATGGGTTACTTGCGCGCATTATACGAGTATTTTTTTCTTGGGAAAACGTTTGCGTCATGGTTATTTTGCCAAAGATACCATTTGTCATTAAATAGCTTTAGCCTGTTTTAACCAGAATTTGTAAACTCAGTGAGTCGATTAAATGTCACAAGAGAAAGGTATCGTGGATAATTTTCAACTCTGTTTACAGGCATTACGTGATGGTGATGTTATTGCCTATCCAACCGAAGGGGTATTTGGTGTCGGATGCGATCCGGATAACCCGCAAGCCATTGAAAAACTACTCACGCTGAAACAGCGACCGGTAGAAAAAGGCTTGATTTTGATTGCGGCCTCTTATCAGCAATTGTTGCCGTATATTGATGAAAGCCAGCTAAGTGCCGAACAATTGGCGACGATTCATGCGACTTGGCCGGGACCCGTTACATGGGTGATGCCTGCTAGTCAGAAAGTCTCGTCATGGGTCAGCGGTCAGTTTGACTCGATTGCGGTGCGAGTGACGGATCATCCACTAGTACAACAGTTATGTAATGCGTTCGGTAAACCGCTTACCTCGACCAGTGCTAATTTAACAGGGCTGCCGCCGTGTATGACCACTGAGCAAGTTGAGCAGCAACTGGGTGAGCACCTGCCAGCTATTTTACGTGGTGAAACTGGTGGTAGAAATAAACCGAGTGAAATTCGTGACGCGAAAACGGGTCAAATTTTAAGACAAGGTTAAGCAAGGAAATCGACGATGCCAGACATTGATAAGCAAGCGGTAAAGCAGTTTTTGCTTGAGTTACAAGACAGTATTTGCCAGCAATTAGAACAGGCCGATGGCAAGGCTAAGTTTGTCGAAGAAATCTGGCATCGTGAGCCGAGCGAACGCTTAGGTGGCGGTGGGCGAACACGAGTCATGACCGACGGTTTGGTTTTTGAACAAGGCGGCGTTAATTTTTCTCATGTTACTGGTCAACAAATGCCAGCATCCGCCACCGCACACCGTCCTGAGTTAGCTGGTCGGCGTTTTGAAGCGATGGGGGTGTCGTTAGTGATGCATCCGCATAATCCTTATGTGCCTACCTCTCATGCTAATGTGCGCTTTTTTATTGCTGAAAAAGAGGGAGAAACGCCCATTTGGTGGTTTGGCGGTGGTTTTGACTTAACGCCGTTTTACCCATTTTTAGAGGATGTGCAAGCATGGCACGCGACGGCGCGGACCTTATGTGCGCCTTTTGGTGATCAGGTTTATGCTGAACATAAGGCTTGGTGTGATGATTATTTCTTCTTACCGCACCGTAATGAAACTCGCGGTGTGGGTGGGCTCTTTTTCGATGACTTAAATCAATGGCCATTTGCTCAGTGTTTTGCCTACATGAAAGCGGTTGGTAAAGGTTACACAGAGGCTTACTTGCCTATTGTTGCGCGGCGTAAAGACACAGCTTATGGTGAAGTACAGCGACATTTTCAGTTATATCGGCGCGGGCGCTATGTTGAATTTAACTTAGTCTATGACCGAGGGACGTTATTTGGTTTACAAACCGGGGGCCGAACAGAGTCGATTTTAATGTCGATGCCTCCGTTAGCGCGTTGGCAATATAACTACCAGCCAGAGCCTAATAGCGCTGAAGCGCATTTGGCCGAATTTTTAGTGCCAAGAGAGTGGTGACAGTCAAGCATGGCAGTGATAGGGTCAAGTCAGACCCTTTTTGTTAATTAGGTTAATGATATGGAATTTCAATACGATCGTTATGCGGTCTTCGGTAACCCTATTGGCCACAGTAAATCGCCTTTTATTCATACCTTATTTGCGCGTCAAACCAATCAAAACATGACTTACACTGCTCAATTGGCAGCGGTCGATGGTTTTGAGCAGGCAATGAATGATTTTTTTGCGCATGGTGGTAGAGGGTGCAACATCACCGTACCATTTAAAGAACAGGCTTTTCAGTTAGCGGATCGCTTAACAGAACGCGCCCAGTTAGCCGGCGCGGTCAATACCTTGAAAAAACTGGATGATGGTGTGCTACTTGGTGATAACACCGATGGTGAAGGGCTGGTTCAAGACTTACTGCAGCATCAAGTTGCGTTGACGGGGGTGAAAATCTTATTGATTGGTGCCGGCGGCGCAGCGCGAGGCGTCATCAAACCTTTGTTAGATCAGCATCCTGCTGATTTGGTGATCACTAATCGCACTTTCTCTAAAGCGGAAGTGTTGAGTCAACAGTTCGCTGCCTATGGTTCAGTGGTGGCTCAGCCGATGGAGACACTGGCAACCTCATTTGATGTTGTGATTAACTCCACCTCTGCCAGTTTAGAGGGGGAGATCCCTCAGATATCGCCACTGATTTTTGCTAACCATAGCGTCGCTTACGATATGATGTATGGCAATCAGCTTACGGTGTTTAATCAATGGGCAAAGGACAATGGCTGCTACTCAGTTTATGATGGTTTAGGTATGTTGGTTGCCCAAGCGGCAGAAAGCTTTATGTTGTGGCGTGGCCTGCGCCCTGGAACTAAGCAAGTCTTACGTGAATTAAGAAAAAATTTATCTGGTGGCGTATGAACCAAGCGATTTTATTTACCGATGATCAAAAATGGAATGAGCAGCTACAAGCGGTTGATTTTTCCGCGCAGCAGAGTGGCGCGCTCATCGGCTGTTTTATTTCGTTATCTGAGCTGCAATCTTGGTCTGGGGTGACGATTACCAGCCCACAGCAGGCACTGACGGTGTTTAGTGAGTGGCGCTTTGATATTGAAGAACAAGCGGAGCAGCTAATTGAAGAAGAGTGCTTCACTTCAGCCGGTATGATTGAGGTGCTAAAACCGTAAACACCTCATGGGCGGGCTCGAAAGGTCAATAGACCTAGAACAATGATGTAGCTAGAGTTGCGATGGTTCAGCTAAGTACTCATTTTTAGTTTGTACATAGTTACTTGCTGATTGCAGTAAAAATTGTCGCTCTGCTTCAGTTAGCTTACGGGCTTGTTTCACCGGACTTCCGACGTACAGATAGCCGCTGACCAAGGTTTTTCCGGGCGGCACTAAGCTACCCGCACCTATCATTACCTCACTTTCAATGATGGCACCATCAAGAATAATCGATCCCATCCCCACCAGAACTCGATCGTGAATGGTGCAGCCATGCAGCATGACTTTATGGCCAATAGTGACATCATTACCGATCAAGAGCGGATAGCCATTAGGATTGTGGCTATTTTTATGGGTGACGTGTAAAACGCTACCGTCTTGTATATTGGTGCGTGAACCGATACGGATGTGGTTAACGTCACCGCGTGCAGCAACTAAAGGCCAAATACTGGAATCACTCTCGATAGTGATATCGCCCACTAAAACCGAACTGTTATCTATATAGACACGTTCATTTAGCGTCGGTAATACCCCTTTATAACTTCGGATAGAACTCATCAAACCATCCTCAATAGGCTTAAATTGCGGTAAATAAGCTAAGAATAGCACTAGAAATGGCATTTTTGAGCAATAATCGCTCTGTTGAGCGAGAAATCATAAAAAAAGTAAAAAAGCACTTGCCAAGTTAAACAAACTCCCTATAATGCGCCCTCACTGACACGGCAGATGCCACAAGGCTTCAAGCAATGTTAGTTGAGAGAAAGCTTCTAAAAAAGAAAATTTGAAAAAGTGTTTGACTCTTCAAATTAACTCGCTAGAATGCACCTCCGCTTCGAAGCTCAGTGAGCCTTCCAAGCAAAGCTCTTTAACAATTTAAACCAATCAATCTGTGTGGGCACTCGTTGATGATAATCAAAATGCTTAGCAATAAGCACTTCGGTATCAATGAACTGAGTGACCAATTGATAGCGCTTTTAGCACTATCGGCACAGTCAATTCATTATCGTTCTGTTGGAACGATAATAGCTTTGAATTACTTATGGTAGTTTAAAGTCAGTATTCATTGAGCCACAAAAAACTTAAATTGAAGAGTTTGATCATGGCTCAGATTGAACGCTGGCGGCAGGCCTAACACATGCAAGTCGAG
>NZ_CAWNVW010000004.1:0-84553 GCF_963878025.1 Vibrio sp. 11986-1-5 | reverse complement strand
AGATGGGCATTACCGATTACGCCTTTTCCTTGCAGCGTGACTGTGCCCAACGTGAGTTCTGTGTTCAGTATCGAGAAACCGACTTGGCTTTTCTGCATCGCTTAGCGGCGGAAGAGGGGCTGGTGTACCACTTTATTCATGAAGACGAGAAGCACACCTTACTGTTCACCGACGACAGCCAAGGGCTCCCCAAACTGGATGCGCCGATCCCTTTTAATGCACTCGCGGGTGGCGTGATAGACAGCCCGTATATTTTTGCTTTTGAGCAACACACCCAAAGTCACGTCAGTCACACCGCCTTACAAGATTACAGCTTTAAAAAGCCGAGTTATTCCTTTGCTCAGCAAGCACACGGGCAAGGGATAGATTATCAGCGCGACACCTACGAACACTTTGATGCGCCAGGGCGCTTTAAAGACGATGTCAGTGGCAAAGCCTTTAACCAGATACGTTTAGAGTACCTACGTCGAGACGCGCGCACCGCAACGGGAAAAAGTAACCATCCAGCCTTACAAGCGGGCGCTAAGTTTGATTTACAAGAGCATCTCGATGAGAGCGTGAACCGTGATTGGGTCGTGGTCCACGTGCAGCATGAGGGGCATCAGCCCCAAGTGTTGGAAGAAGAAGGGGGCAGCGGCGCGACCACTTACAGCAACCAATTTACCCTTATTCCAGCCGAGGTGAACTGGCGTGCGACGCCTCAAGTGAAACCGCAAGTGGATGGTCCGTGTATCGCGATGGTGGTCGGTCCGGAAAACGAAGAAATCTTCTGTGATGAACATGGCCGTGTTAAGCTGCATTTTCCGTGGGACAGATACTCGAACGGTGATGAGCACAGCTCTTGTTGGGTGCGAGTGTCACAAGGTTGGGCGGGCAGTCAATACGGCATGATGGCTATTCCGCGAGTGGGTCATGAAGTGATCGTTTCGTTTTTAAACGGCGACCCAGACCAGCCTATTGTCACCGGTCGCACCTATCACGCGACTAACCAACCACCTTACCTTTTGCCAGAGCACAAAACCAAAACGGTGCTGCGCAGTGAAAGCCACCAAGGAGAAGGGTTTAACGAACTGAGCTTTGAAGACCAAGCTGGGCAAGAGAAAATCTACCTGCATGCACAAAAGGATGTTGAGGGGTTAGTGCTTAATGATGCGACGATGCACATTAAACACGATAAGCATCTGACGGTAGAGAACGACCAGTTTAGCCATATCCACCATCATCAGCACTTAACGGTGGATGGCAATGGTTACGAGTCGGTAAAAGGTAACCAAACCCTGACAGTCGATGGCTCGTTATACATAAAATCGGGTCAAGTCTGGGTGAGCGAAGCGGGTGATGAAGTTCATATTAAAGCGGGTCAAAAAGTGGTGATTGAAGCTGGCTCTGAAATTACCGTTAAAGCGGGGGGCAGTTTTGTCAAAGTCGATCCGGCGGGTGTACATCTAGTGGGGGCGGGCGTTAATCTTAACTCAGGAGGCAGCCCTAGTAGCGGCAGTGGCTTTAGTGGTGAAATACCAGCATTGCCTGGGGGCTTAGAATCCGCGGTAGCTCTGGCTCCACCGCAAACTATTTCTTATCAAGCTTTGCTCAAAGCCGAAGAAGCTAACGTTGCTGCGGTTAAGGTGTGTCCTTTAGCGGGAGCAAACTCATGATTCAACAGTGGTTAGTAGAGCAAACCACACCAGTCTTTTGGTTATTAGATCAGCAAGCCTTTAAACAAGTTATTGCGGCTAATAATGGGTTAGTGTTTGACGGCACTCAGATTCTATTTCACGGCGAGACCTTTGCTCCTGTGATGAGTTTGTCCCCTTGGCTAATTCCTGTCTCAGATAAGGTGTTGGCATTACCGGATGAGCTGTTACAGCAAGGCATTTTCTTAACCACTCATCGTTCCTCGATTGAATTATTAAATCATCTTCAAAGCCTTTTGATTGCCGCACTAGAAGGCGAAGAAGTACTGTTTCGTTTTTATGATACCGACGTTATTTGGCCTATGTTGGATGCGATGCGAGAGCTGGAACGTAACGACTTTTTAGGGCCGGTAGAAAGGTTAGCCGCTATTAAGCAAGGAGTATTTCAGGAATGGGGAAATACGCGTAGTGCCGAGTTTATCTATCAGCCAGCTCCTTGGTGGAAAATCCAGCCTTATCATTTGATGCCACTATATCGAGCCGAAGTGCATGCCCAAGTTTTAGAACGACGTTTTTGGGAAAAGCTTCCTTACGTAATGGAACAGCTTGATGAGCCACAACAATGGATTAAAACCATTTTAGATGAAGCTAAGCAGGCTAATTTGGGGCACGATAATGCAGAGTACTTAGTTTTAAATCACTTGTGGAAAGCCTCATTAACTACTCTAGAGCAGCTGAGTGATGCTCTTCATCTTAATCAACAAGAACTTCAGGAAATAATGCAAATTCGGGAGAAATTAGCATGAGTAGCACAGGTGCCCATCCACATTGTCAACCTTGTGAGAATCTCACACATTGGATTGAAATTATTGTGCGGGATGAACATAACCAGCCCTTTGAAGGTGTGAGTGGTGTTTTGATTGACGCAATGAAAAATAAGCATCCAATTCAACTTAGTGCTTTACCTATCCTGATTGAAAATCTTGCGCCCGGTCCTGTTGAAATTGAGTTGGATTACGATCCGTGGTTAAAAGCTGCGCAAGATAAAAGTCACCCAAGAAATGAAGAGAAAGCTAAACCGGTTGAAGAGTTTTCTAGCAGTTACAGTGCCCACAAGAGTGGCCCGGTGGTTTATCAAGAAATTACGACGGGCGATTTGACAAAATTACCGAAAGAGATCGTATTGCCAATTAACCATCAAAAAGGCAAAGCCGGAACGTTAAAACTCTTTACAGATAAAACCTATATTCTTCAAGTCAGGGCATACAAGTTTATTACTCTTCGAGTCGGAATGTTCTTTGATGGTACCGCTAACAATACCTACAGCGCCCAATGGGGAAAGCAGCAATTAGAAAATTATTATCGTAAATGGAAAGCAAAGTACGATGCTGAATGCGAGATTAATTCCAAAAACGGTAATGGAACAAAAAAAGAAGTTCCAATTACGGCACTTCCTAATGATTGTTTTACCTATCCGAAAAAAGACAATTTTATCCTCTCCTTATTTAAAAATGATGAGGGAGAAATGGAGACGATCGCGGGTAGTGCAAGTAATGAATTAACTAATGTTCAAAAGCTATATGAGTTATTCCTTCGTAATGAATACTCTTCCGAATTAAATACTTTTAATTATGCGGAATATGTTACGGGGATAGGTACAGGAAATAGTACCGCGATTGCTCCTGCGGATGAATCAATCGTCGTCGGGCAAGGATTGGGGATTGGTAAGTATGGTGTTACAGCTAAAGTTACAACAGGGATTCAAACACTATCTCAAAATATAGAACGTGTTGCCTCTACATTTGTAAAAAAACTTGAAGTAGTAGTTGATGGAATAGAAAAGCTTCAATTCGATGTGTTTGGGTTTAGTCGCGGAGCAGCGGCCGCACGACATTTCATCAATGTGGTATTGGATGGTGAAAATGGCGAATTTGCGAAGACGTTTACATTAGGCTGCCAGAAAGCCGATTTACCACTCATTTACGCTTTTGATTGGGATGAATCGGACGAAATGAAAGCCAATTGCGAAATTACCTTTGCTGGTTTGTTTGATACAGTGGCTTCAGTAGTCAGTATTTTTTCTAAAAACTCCTCTTTAGGCCTAAATCTCAATACGCATACGGACAATGGTGATGTAAGACTATGGATTGATCCCAAGCGGGTGAGACGTGCCGTACACTTAACGGCAGATCCGACCATTGAATGCCGAGATAATTTTAGTTTGAACCATCTCAATTCTACGGATGAAGAACATTTTTATGAATTTGTTCTGCCAGGCGCTCACTCAGATATTGGGGGCGGCTATCACTCTAGGTTAAGTTTTAACAATCCAGACTATCTGTTACCTGTTTTAGAGAAGAAGCTTGTTAAGCGTGTGAGCCGTACGTTTTCCCATCGCTGGGATGAAGAGAAAACTAAGCAGTATGTGTTAAATGAGCTAGAAAAATATAAGGTGCTAGATAGGCTTACGGGTTGGAAAGAAGAGGATTACGTGATTGAGCCATTGGAGATTCGTCAAGAAGGTAAGAACGATGGGGGGCGAGTGACAGGCAAACTTTATATTCAACGTCAAGTGGAAGGTGACCTCTCACGTTTATACTTACGCCTAATGTACGGTTTGGCAGAGTTTCATGGTGTGCCGATTTCAGATAATAATTCGAAATTATGGCAAGACCCTGAAAGAGTCGATTATAATGTTGAGGATTATGGCGGTTTATTTGCCGATCTTAATCAAAAAATCTTAGAACTTGCTAAACAAGGGAAATATTCAGCATTGAAACAGAAACTCTCAATCCCAGAGCTAAAGAGAAGTTTCATGACGTTAAATCTTTTTCACCATTCTTCGGGGGATGATATTGGAATGTCTCCGTTGTGGGACAAAAAAGCAGGTTGCTATAAAAGAGCTAGCTATCCGTGCGAGCAAGGAAAATAAAATGAAAAAAGTGTTCTTGTTATTGTCAGTGCTTTTACTTAACTCATGTTCTACTAATGCTGAATATAAAACAGAACAGCCTTGGGCTTGGAGTATCAGCGTCACAATGCCCTCATTTTATCCTGCCAACGTTACCCAAGTTTATGGCGTGAATGATAAAGAAAACTGGACAGCCTTATTACATGGCTATCTGCATACCATGCGTAATAGCGAATTGAAGAGAATACAAGAAAGATTTACTGACTACGATGGTTTTGGTTTGTCTTTACTTAACACTACTATGGGGGTGCAAATTGGTACAGGGACAACACATCTACCAGATACCTTGTACCTATACTGGGTGTCCTTATTTGATACTAAGTTTTATGTCACTAAGTATGAGATCCCTACTAGCGTAAAGCAGTTAATTGCTACTAAAACGACTTATACTCGACGTGATGGAGCTATTGTCGATTCATGTTATCGCGCAGAGTTTATTTTTGGACTTCTGCCTAATGGGCAAGCTAAAGTTTGGTTAGATGGATGTGGAGAGACTATTTATCTTACGGAGTTAGCTCCTGACCAAATACTTGACCGTGACAGTAATGGCGTTAAATTTGATTCTTATCGGAAGTCTTCCTCTTTTACTGATGTTCAGCAACGTGCTAAGAATGCAGGTGTTGAGCTAGAACCTATCCCTTGGGATAAAGTGAATAAAGTCTATTCCATCAATGAGATTAAAACTCTTGATGAATAACGGCGAGTTTCTTGAACAGAGTTCAGCCAACCCCTGTTCTTAATCACTTAAGTTTGCAGATACGTACGATAAATCGACCTGAATTCGGACGTGCTAACGGGTTAGAAGTTCAAGTGGATGTTTGGTTATATCGAATTGTGGAAGGGGAATACTCACGCATTCCACTGCATATATTAGTGGAAGCGGCGCGCGATGTGGGCGTACCATTTAGAGAGTGGAATGAGGTAGACAAACAATTAATGCTTGAGAGCGCTGCCAATCCAAGACCCAATTTCAATTTACAACAGTTAGATTTACTCTGGTCCGCCAGTGCGAAACAGACGGGGCAAATTATCGATCTCACTCGTCAATTATCGAATAATGAATACCGTGCTTTACGCCGTGACTACCTGCACCATAGTGCTGATGCGGGGATTGTTAATGCCCCTAATCAGCGCCAAGGTCAGGAGGTACGCCGCCAGATAGATAACCAACAAGGAGGCAAATAAATGCGCCGTTTTCTACTTGCTCTATGTGCGTTGCTGCTTGGTGCTTGTCAAAGCTCGGCATCAACCACAGCCATTACCATGGATTGGAGCTATATGGTTGGCTCTAATGCTGATGAAATTTGGCATACCAAAGCGAATTTCTATCGCCAAGGGCAGGCTGCTCATGGTTCATCAAATGGCTCGGCTGGTTTTGTTGGTCCCAAGGCTTTAAAGGCTAAAGATTATCGCTGGCGGGTTGGTAAAGGCCGAGGGCTTTATAATCAACCTGTTCCCGATTTGGTGGAGATTGAGTGGGTCTCGTTTCATGATAAAAAACGTTATGCGATTCGTTTAGACTTGCCGGCCGATCTGGCTGAGCAGATGCGTCAAGTTTATCGCGTTAAAGTAGGTAATGAATGGCGGGAGACTCGTCGAGATAATATTGGTTTAGGTTTGGCGACGGGGGGATATGTTGAGGTTTTTTTGATGGATTCTTCCCCCTATCTTAGCCCTGATATTTTGTTAGCCAGAGGATTAGCCCATGAGGTGACGGATGAGGAGTATGACCCTTCAGGTCTTCGAGATCCGTTATCAAGTCAATTTAAAAATCGATGGGCAAGATTTGAGGCCGAATTTGCTGACGCTTATCAACAATACCCGATCCCTAGCGGAATGGCATGGGCACCTATTATGGATGCCTACCGCGCGGCGCAACCGAAAACTGATCAATATCCGGTGAAATAAATGCGCCGTTTTATCACTGTGTTTACTTGCATGTTATTTATCGACGACGTTAAGTTGCTTGGCATAAGGACAAATTGGATAAATAAAGAGGATAAGCTTAAACAGCCTTGGGTAGCTGGAGCTAAGTAATCGCTCATCTGTTATTGATGTAATCAACAAACCTGACAAGGAGAAAGCAATGGCAAAAGGTGCATTAGTGGGAGACCTAGGATCGGAGCATGATGGGTTCCCTCCAACCCCCATCATCGCAGGTTCACCGACGGTAAAAATCGATGGCAAAGCTGTCGCAAGGCAGGGGGACCCATTAGAACCTCATGATAAACCGAAAAATCCTAGCCATCCAAGAGCCATTAAAGGGGGCTCTGGCAGCGTAATGATCGATGGTAAACCGGCAGCAAGAGTGGGTGACGCGATAGACTGTGGTGGTGTGATTATCGGTGGTTCAACGGTTAACATTGGATGAAGCATTATTTCACTCTAGAGTAAGTCAGCTGATTGATAACCTGTGCTGGTTATTGAGTAAATAGAAAGGATAGTACGTGATAAGAGGCTCTATTCATGTGGTGTAAAGTGAAAGCTAGTTTATTAATTTTATTGTTCTCAATGTCTTCAACGGCGGTTTTTGCGCAGTTAGAGAGATATGAGTTACGTGGTATGTCTCCAGAAGAGGCTTATGAGACAGGGCGGTTACTCCGTGCACAGTATAAAAACCTAGAATCACGTCCTTACCTTCAATACGCAGCGGATAACGATATACCAGCGGCGGCATTTTTGTATGCAATGGAATTGTCTAACTATAAAACGACGATCAGAACCCCCCTTGCCGCAAGAAAGTATTTACTCAAGTCTGCTGAATTGGGTAACCGCCGAGCAATGCACCAACTGTATAGTGATGCTGAGTGGTTAAGTGACCGTGAAATTGATTACTGGAGAAATAAATATTACGAAAGCTTGATACAACTGGGAGCCAGTAATCCATCTCAAGCGACCTACGAACTATCGCGTTACTACAGAGATAATGACAGGACTTTATCTTTATACTATCTCGATCTCGCCGTAAGTTTTAAACATCCTAGAGCGCTGATGGATAAAGCGTTACTTATCGAGCAGGGGCACGGTATTTCTCTTATGCCAGGGGCAAGAGAAACGACAGTTAGGGAGCTATATTTAGCTGCCGCTAAGACAGGGTACATTCCTGCGATCAGACATTATATTGGTTTGCTAGAGAGTAAAGGCCGTTTTGAAGAAGCCTACGAATGGCGTTTGGTTGCATTAAACCAGGGGGATCTGATCTCATTAGCGAGTGTGGCCAAAATTTTACTTGGTCAACGCGCCTCGTATGAGTTTGTTACGCCTAATCCTATTCAAGCAAAAGCTTATGTTGATTTGTACCTTGCTTCTGCTGGAAAAGATCGAATGCAAGCTGTCTATGAGATGTTTGAATTAGATCAGCAATATATTTTTAGTCAGGTAATTTTCGATATGGATAGAGAGGCAGAAACCTTGGTCGGTGATTATAAAAATATACCTACACTTTTCCATTACGATATTTTTTGGGATATTAACTAATCAATACATTAGCATTATGATACGCTTACTTTTTGGAATCAATGTCATAATTTGATAGTTTTTTACATGGAATTGTTTAAAATTTGAATAGAATATGGAACTTAAAATTTTATGGTGGCTAACTGACGCTAGCCGAATGATAGGATGATCTTATAAGATAGGATGTATTTTAGTTATCATTTAATTAGGCTAAGCTAATTGATTTTATTGTTTCATCTATCAATTGGGGTGGTGGCGTGAGAAATTAACATTCATTTAATTTTTAAAGATCAATAATTTATAGAAATAGTTTTCACAACGTTATGTATCACTGGAAGAGATGGTGTTTTTTCTTTTCTATTCAGTGGTTTGGACAATGATTGGTATAGGTATTGGAGACGTAATATGTCTAAAGAAGGAAGTGTAGCTCCTAAAGAGCGGATTAATATTAAGTATATTCCAGCAACAGGAGATGCACAGGCTGAAGTTGAATTACCGTTAAAAACATTGGTTATTGGTGATTTTAAAGGTCATTCAGAAGATATTCCGGTAGAAGAACGACAAACGGTTTCTATTGATAAAAACAATTTTGAAGCAGTAATGCGTGAAAGTGACTTGAAACTGACGACCACAGTTCGTAATAAGTTGAGTGATGATGAAAATGCTGAATTGCCGATTGAACTCAGTTTCAAGTCTCTTACTGATTTTGAACCAGACTCTATAGCGACTCAAGTTCCAGAATTAAAGAAATTGGTTGAACTTCGTGAAGCTCTTGTAGCCTTGAAAGGTCCATTGGGAAATATCCCTGCATTTCGAGAGCGTTTACAAGAACTCCTTAACTCAGAAGAGTCACGTGAAAAGCTTTTGTCCGAACTAAATTTGGTCAGTGATGCAGAAGCGCCTCAAGCTTAATCAATAGTATTGTTATTTAATTCAATTTAGGAACGAAATCGATGTCTACTACAGAGGCTGTATTAGAAAGACAAGGTACTACCCAAGGTCAAGGTAGCTTACTTGATGAAATTATGGCACAAACGCGTATTGCGCCAAATGAAGAAGGCTATGATCTGGCCAAGAAGGGCGTCGCCGCTTTTATTGAAAATTTGATTGGCTCCCACCAAACAGAAGAACCGGTTAATAAATCACTTGTCGATCAAATGCTTGTTGAGCTTGACAAGAAAATCAGTGCTCAAATGGATGAGATTTTACATGAAGAGCGTTTTCAGCAAATGGAGTCGTCATGGCGTGGTCTGAAGCTGTTTATTGATCGTACCGATTTTCGTGAAAATAATAAAGTTGAGCTACTGCATGTAACTAAGAGTGAATTATTGGAAGACTTTGAATTCGCTCCTGAAACAACTCAGTCTGGCCTATATAAACATGTTTATTCATCAGGTTATGGTCAATTTGGTGGTGAACCTACAGGGGCAATTATCGGTAACTTTGCTTTTACTCCATCTACACCGGATATGAAGCTTTTACAGTATATGGGTGCTCTTGGTGCAATGGCTCATGCTCCTTTCATTTCCAGTGTTGGCCCTGAATTCTTTGGTATTGATTCTTTTGAAGAACTACCAAACATTAAAGATCTTAAGTCGACATTTGAAAGTCCAAAATATACCAAATGGCGTTCTCTTCGTGAGTCAGAGGATGCTCGCTACCTTGGCTTAACTGCACCACGATTCCTGTTGCGTGTTCCTTATGACCCAATAGAAAACCCAATTAAAAAATTCAATTATGTAGAAAATGTGAGTCGTTCACACGAGCATTATCTATGGGGTAATACGGCTTTTGCTTTTGCAACCCGTTTAACAGATAGCTTTGCTAAATACCGTTGGTGCCCAAATATTATCGGGCCACAAAGCGGTGGTGCTGTTGAAGATCTACCTGTGCATGTATTTGAATCAATGGGTGCTTTACAAAGTAAGATTCCCACCGAAGTTTTAGTGACTGATCGTAAAGAATTCGAACTTGCGGAAGAAGGATTTATTGCCTTAACAATGCGTAAAGGCAGTGATAATGCAGCATTTTTCTCTGCAAACTCCATTCAAAAACCGAAAATATTTCCAAATACTAAGGAAGGCAAAGAGGCAGAAACTAACTATAAGTTAGGCACTCAACTTCCTTATATGATGATCATCAATCGTCTTGCTCATTACGTAAAAGTATTACAACGTGAGCAGATTGGTTCTTGGAAAGAGCGTCAAGATCTAGAGCGTGAGTTGAATGGCTGGATTAAACAATATGTTGCCGATCAAGAAAACCCACCAGCAGATGTTCGCAGCCGTCGACCTCTTCGAGCTGCCAAAATTGAAGTGATGGATGTTGAAGGAGAACCAGGTTGGTATCAGGTTTCTCTTTCTGTTCGACCTCATTTCAAATATATGGGTGCGAATTTTGAACTGTCGCTAGTTGGCCGGCTCGATCAAGCATAACGATGACTTATATTGCACCTGAAGAGAGTGCATTTGGTGTCAGCTTCTTTGAACGTTTAGAAGCTGGCACTAATCCTATGTCTTTAACCCAAGGGCCAAATGCATGGGATGTACTCCAGTCAATTAAGCGTAATGTATCCAATATCTTAAATACTCGCATGGGAGAGGCACAGAGTGCGCCAAGCCTAGGGCTAGTAGATTTTAATGACGCGACATTAGAGACACTGGATTTATCTTTACGGATAAAACTCTCTATACAGCGTTGTTTAAGCCTGTACGAGCCTCGTTTGCGAAATATTGTGATCAGTACAGATGTAGATACGTTTCATCCTTTAACGCTACGCTTTTATATAACAGCTGAAATTAACAGCGATGCGTTACATGATAAAGTTCAGTTTAATCTGCTATTGGATCAAAACAGAAAATACCGAGTGTATTGATAATTATGGCTCAAGATAAGTATTTCCGAGAAGAGCTTGCTTTCCTTAAAGAACAGGGAAAACACTTTACTGAAATTCATCCTCAGTTGTCTCGTTTTTTGCACGGTAGAAACACAGATCCTGATGTCGAGAGACTATTAGAAGGGTTTGCCTTCCTGACTGCTCGTCTGCGTGAAAAAGTAGAAGATGAGTTTCCAGAGCTAACCCACTCAATTATTAATATGCTATGGCCAAATTATTTGCGTCCAGTGCCAAGTATGAGCATTGTTTCTTTTACTCCGCAGAGTATTAGTGAGAAACAAACGATCGCACGTGGCACGCAGTTAGATAGTAAGCCAGTATTTGAGACTAAATGCCATTTTAGAACATGTCGTGATGTGGAGATTTATCCGTTGGAATGTATGGGAGTTACGGCACACCATACCCGTGAGGCAACGGTTATTGAAGTTTCTCTCAATATGATAGATGAGGTGAGTGTTGGTGATGCTCATCTCAATGATCTGCGTTTTTATTTAGGAGGAGATAAATATAGCTCTCAAATGCTGTATTTATGGCTTAATCATTATCTCGATAAAATCGTAATTGACGTTGCAGGGACAGAGTTTACTCTTCCCCCAAATACGTTCAAAACAGTTGGTTTCAATAGTGAGCAATCATTGTTGCCCTATCCATCGAATGTCTATGAAGGCTATCGAATATTACAAGAGTATCTTGCTTTTCCTGAAGCCTTCCATTTTTTTGATATCACGCGTTTAGCGAGTGTGGTACCTAAGTCAGTATCAGGAACGTTCAAATTAAAGATTTGTTTTTCTAAAACTCTGCCTGCAGACGTTAGAGTACGACAAGAGAACTTTCAATTATATTGTACCCCAGTGATCAATTTATTTGACCACGATGCAGATCCTATAGATTTAACAGGTAAACGTTCAGAATACCGGATTGTTCCATCCAGTCGTTATCCTTCACATTATGAAGTATTTAGTGTTGATAGTGTTTATGGATGGCAAGATAAAACGCAGGATAGCCAAAGAATTCGTGGTGAAAAACGTGTTTATTCTGCATTTGAAAGCTTTCAACATGAAGTTGAACGTGTTCGCCATCGTGAAGCGCTGTATTACCGAACTCGGGTTAAGGATAGTATTCGAGGAGACGGTTTTGACAATTTTATCTCATTTATTCGTGGTGATGAAACTCAATCCATGCAGATTGATGAAGCGGTATCAATCAAACTGACCTGCACTAATCGTTTACTACCATTAGAACTTGGTATTGGCGATATCTGTCAACCGACCGATAGCTCACCACCATTTGCAACGTTCAGTAATATTACTATTCCATCTCAATCACTACGGCCGGTGCTTGATGGTAGCTTGCTATGGGTGTTGATTTCTAATTTATCGCTCAATTATCTTTCTCTTCTTTCAAAAGATGCATTAAGTAGTGTACTTCGTGCTTACGACTTTAGAGCGTTGGTTGATCGACAAGCAGAACGAGTTGCGCGTTTACGCCTTGAGGGTATTCAAAAAATTGAATCACAGCCCGTTGATAAAATCTTGCGCGGCTTACCTGTAAGAGGTTTGCAATCTACGATTCACATTGATCAAAATTGCTTTGGTTCAGAGGGAGAGTTATACCTGTTTGGTACGGTACTCAGTCACTTTTTTGCTCTTTATGCCAGTATTAACTCTTTTCATGAGTTAATAGTTATTAATGCATCTAATCAAGAGAAGTACACATGGGGAACACAAACAGGAATGCAGCCATTAATATAGAGATGCCGATGTTGCAAGAGTCTTCTGCTCAGTTACCTAATGATGTAAGAGTGTATAATTTTTATCAATTGGTTGAGCTACTTCAAAAACTTTACTCTTCTAATCCTGAATCAGAAGATTGGGAACGAACTTGTCAATTGGTATTCAGTGCGAACCCGAGTTTAGGCTTTGCACCTTCGGATGTAACAGAGCTATATGAACGAAAAGATGATCGCTTAATTCTGCAAACAAATTTTTTTGGTTTAACTGGTGCACAGTCTCCTCTCCCTGGTTTTTTTTTACAGCAATTAGTGGAAGAAGAGCCCGGAGGATTTAAACGTCCGTTTTTAGATTTTTTTAATAATCGACTGATTAGCTTAGTTTATCGAGTATGGCGGAAATATCGCTATTACGTGCGTTTTCAAGTTGGAGCTCAGGATCAATTTTCATCACAGTTATTCTCTTTAGTAGGCTTAGGTGATGCAGATCTTCGAGGAGAAACTCCGATTAACTGGTGCAAGATGCTCGCTTATGCGGGTACTTTGGCTGGACGAAGTCGTTCTCCTCAGGTTGTGGCGGGAATCATAGCTCATTGCTTCGATTTAAAAGAGGTTAGTATTCGCCAGTGGATAAGAAGAAAAGTCAATATAGCAACTGATCAGCAAATGAGTCTAGGTAAGCAGAATGGTGAGTTGGGTATTAATACTATGTTAGGTGAATCAGTAATGGACTGTAATGGTAAATTCATTATTTGTATAAAAAACTTAACTCGCGAACGATTCGCAGACTTTTTACCGTCAGGTAAAGAGTATCAGCCACTATGTAAATTAGTTGAGTTTATTTTACGAGAGCAAATGGCGTACGATCTTGAATTAACGATGGATGAAAGTGAAGTTCCGGTGATGAGTTTATCTCGTGATAGTGGGGTAGCGCTAGGTTGGTCATCTTTTCTAGGTAGTGAAGCCTCTGACAAGAATGTGCTTATACAGGTAAGGCAGTAAAACATGCAGAAGAATCGGACGCTTTCTATGATAGTTACCAATACCCAATTACTTGAGTCGGGACTATCAGCACAATGTGTTTTTACAACGCAAGGTGGAATTATTGGATCTGAAAATAATAATGTAGATTGGTATCTGATTGATTCAAAAGGTCAAATACATCCTAGACACTGTGGTGTTAGTGTTATAGATGGTGCTTTCTGTCTTCAGGATTTATGTGGTCATACCTATATCAATGGCTCTCACATGCCTTTAGGGAGAGGATCGTTTGCCAAGTTAGAGCATAAAGATGAGGTTAGGATTGGATCTTATTTAATTCGAATCATTTTGGAGTCTATTGGAGAGAGTGATTTATTAGCTCATGGATCTCTTGAGGAATTGTTCGAAAATAATGGGATAGAATTACTTAAAGACGCTGATTGGCATGAAATGCGTAGTATTGATGTTGATGTTCAAACAACCTTTGTAGACCCTCTAATTGCTCTAGATAATTTAATAAATGAGACAAATGAAGAGCAATCATTATTAGATGACTTACCAAAGAACGCTGAAAAAAAAGAATGGTTAGCATCTAGTTATGATGAAGGAAGTGCATCGCTTCAATTTACACCACAAGCAGATAGTGAGTACGAAATGACATCATCCATTCGTTTAAAGAAAATTCTTGGTTTAGGTAAAAAGCATCGCATAGAAAATGTTGCATCAGTGGATGAGGCTTCTCAGCAATCAACATCTTTTAATGCTAACCACAGTAATGAAAACGCATCAGAGGGCTTAAATATGGACGAAAATGTATTAGATTTATTAGAAGAAGAAGTCGCTAAAAATTATCAACCCCAAAAAGAAGTAGAGAGTGCACAGCCAACGAGCGTGAATCATTTACTCACCGGTCCGATGTTAACAGGATTGGGGGTGGAAGTAGCGAACAGCCATGATATGGCTAGAATGCATATGTTATCGGAAGAACTTGGACAATCATTACAAGCTTGTGTGAAAGGTTTGCTAGAGTTGCATCAACAAGCCAGTGAAAGCCGCTTCGGTATGATGAACCGTAACTTGCAACCGATAGAGGACAACCCACTTCGCTTAGGATTATCTTATGCAGAAACTATTCGAACACTCTATGATGCAGATAAAAGCTTAGTCCATTTATCTGCACCTGCCGCTATTTCTGAGAGTTTAAAAAATATTCGTAATCACAATGAAGCAATGCAACACGCAACCAGTGAAGCTTTAAATCAAATTCTTAATGCATTCTCCCCACAAGTACTATTACGTCGTTTTGAGCATTATAAACGAAATAGTGATAAGCAAAACCAAACATCAGACTCATGGGCATGGGATATGTACTGCCATTATTACCAAGAGTTGACCTCTCATCGTCAGAAGGGTTTTGAAAAATTATTTTGGGAAATCTTTGAGCAGTCGTACGATAAGAAAATTCGCGAAAAGCAATTGGAGCTATAGTGTGAATAAAAGGTCTTTTATTCTGTTGATACTATTGACGATGTTAAGCGCGTGTAGTTCATCAGAAAAATATGAACCGGCTAAACAGCCTACGAAGGTTACATTTAGTTTGGTTAGTGATGAAGGAACTAATCCAAATATTTGGGGAGAAGCTTCCCCGGTAGAAATACAAGTATTTGAGCTTAGAGATGACTCAATGTTTATGTCAGCAGATTATGACCAAATTAAAGCAGATTATAAAAAAGCATTGCGTAGTAATTTTATTGCTATTTACGATTATGTGTTGACACCCGATCAATTTAAATTCGTTAACTCTTTTGAAATTAATGAAAATACTAATTATATCGGAGTGATGGCGCATTTTTCTGAACCAGAATTAAGTGAATGGAAAAAAGCAGTAAAAGTGTTGAATAAGGGTAGGGAGTATCATCTTTTGATGTATTTCAAAGACTACGATGTAAAACTGAAAAGAGTGGAGTAACAAGATGTTTGCGCGTAATCGTGTCATTTGGAATGAAGGACTGTTTATTAAGCCCCAGCATTTCCAGCAGCAACAACGTTTTTTAGAATATCATATAGATGAGCGAATTTTATCCGTAAGTCGCTATTTACATGGTGTTTCTGAGTTATCACTTAACCCTGAGTATCTCTCTTTCGGTCGTATCGCTATTGAACGTGCAGTTGGTATTATGCCTGATGGGACGGTTTTTCGTATTCCTCAAGAAGACGTATTACCTGATGCTTTAGAAATTGAAGATGCTTCTCTTGCTAACCAACTCGTCTACCTAGCTATTCCATTACGCAGTGATTCATTGATGGAGATTAATTGGCCTGAAGAAAGAGGGACTGGCCGATTTGTTAGCAGCCGTTTAGAAGTGCGTGATGTGCATACCGTTAGAGGCGATACGACAACGTTAGATGTCTCTCCAGTTCGTATTCAGCTAATGCTCGAAAAAGAAGATCGTAGCTCTTATGCCTCTATTGCGGTTGCGCGTATTATGGAGAAACGTCCTGATGGAAGTATTGTTTTAGACCCTGATTTTATTCCGTGTCATATTAATGTAGCAAGTAATCCGTCACTTCACCGTTTTATTAATGAAATCTCAGGATTAATGCGAGAGCGTGCTAAAAATATTGCACAACGTATTAGTGCACCATCACAAGGTGGTGTGGCTGATGTTTCGGATTTTATGTTGTTACAAGCACTAAACCGTTTACAACCACAGATGCAACACTTAGCTGAGCTACGTAGTTTACATCCTGAACGTTTGTTTGAATGCCTTGCGAGTGTTTGTGGAGAATTGGCAACCTTCACTGATGAAAGTCGATTACCACCAACGATTCCAAGTTATAATCATGAAATGCCGAGTCAGTCTTTTCAACCTTTAATTCGTAGTTTAAGACAAAGCCTAAGCATTGTTCTAGAACCGAGAGCGGTTTCTATTCAACTAGACAAGCGTAAGTATGGATTAATGGTTGCCCCGATTCATGACCCTCAGTTGATCGAAAGTGCTGAATTCATTATTGCGGTGAAAGCTCGCATGCCACTTGATGAATTACGTCGATTATTTACCCAGCAGACGAAAGTATCATCGGTGGAAAAAATCCGTGAGCTTATTTCTCTTCAACTGCCAGGTATTCCAATTACAGCATTGCCTGTCGCTCCTAGACAATTGCCGTATCACGCTGGTTATACTTATTATCAGTTGGATAAAACGAGTTCGGCATGGGCGATGTTGGCCCATTCAAGTGGCTTTGCTTTCCATGTGGCGGGAGCGTTCGATGATCTTGCTCTTCAATTTTGGGCAATTAGGAACTAATCATGGAAGTGAATAAAAAAAGTACTCAATATAGTGGGCTTTTGTTCGATAGTGCTGAACAAATGAATCATGACCAAGATTATTGGTTTCAATTACGAGGCAATAATTCAAATAGCTTAATTGATGCTGCGACTCCTTTATTTGGTCTAGCGTTGCGTGTAAGAAGCTTGACTGAGTGTGCCAATATTGAGCAAATTTATAAACAGGCAATTGAAGAGATCAAGGCTATTGAGATTGAATTGACTGAACAAGGCTTTGATCACGCTATATTGATGGCTTATCGCTATATTTTGTGTGCTGTTCTTGATGAAGCGGTTATGGGAACTGATTGGGGATCTTCAAGCTTGTGGGCTGAGCATTCAATGTTATCGCGTTTTCACAATGAAACGTGGGGAGGTGAAAAGGTATTTACTATTCTCAGCCGTTTAGAAGGTGAGCCTGAACGTTACCGCCTGTTACTAGAGTTTATTTATCATTGTTTGATTTTAGGTTTTGAAGGTAAATATCGTGTAATGGATAATGGTCGTAATGAGCGTGAAAAAGTGATCAGTCGTTTACATAATATTATTAACTCTCTTGATGATAATGAGCCAAAAGAATTAACCTCTGCGACTGAGCATGTGGTGAAATCTAAATATAAGTTAAGTCGACAGTTACCTATTTGGTCAGTTTTGCTCGGCTTCTTAATTATTTGGGGTGGTGTGTTTTTAGGTTATTCTTATTTGTTACATACTAAATCCTCTGATGTTTTAAATCAATTAAACCAAATACTCTAATTATAAAGGCTAGGTTATTATAATGATCCGTATTGAATTACCCACGTTAATTTCAAAACTTAATGCACAAAGTAAGCTAGCACTGGAGCAAGCTGCGTCTTTATGTATTGAACGTCAGCATCCAGAGGTGACTTATGAGCACTTTTTGCATGTGTTGCTTGAAAACCCACTTTCAGATGTACGTCTTATAGCTAAGCAAGCTAATTTAGATGTGGACGCGATTAAGCATGCGATTAGTGCTAGTTATGCTCGTGAGCAAGTGTTGGATACTTATCCGGCATTTTCCCCACTTTTGGTTGAGCTATTGCAAGAAGCTTGGCTACTTTCCACGACAGAGCTTAATCAAAATCAACTCCGTTCCGGTGTGATATTTTTGGCCGCGTTAATGCGGGCGGATCGCTATCTACCACTAAATTTGATCCGTATTTTTGACAATATTAACAAAGAGAGCCTAAAAAAAGGCTTTGATACCTTATTACAAGATTCTGCAGAATCGGTGGTTGATAAAAATAAATCAGGTTCTAAGGGGGGGATGCCGCTGGATTCGGCATCTTCTTCTCCTTTACATAAATACTGTACCAATATTACTGAGCAAGCTCGTAATGGTGAGTTAGATCCAGTCTTATGTCGTGAAAACGAACTCAATTTAATGATTGATATTTTATGCCGTCGACGTAAAAACAACCCTATTGTGGTCGGCGATGCTGGTGTCGGAAAGAGTGCGATGATTGAAGGTCTTGCACTTCGTGTCGCCTCAGGTAACGTACCTACGCAACTGCAAAACGTGGAGTTGTGTTCGCTTGATTTGGGTTTATTACAAGCAGGGGCATCGGTAAAAGGTGAATTCGAAAAGCGCCTCAAAGGCGTTATTGATGCTATCAAAACCTCCCCGAAACCCATCATTCTATTTATCGATGAAGCGCACACTTTAATTGGTTCTGGTAATCAAGAAGGTGGGAGTGATGCGGCTAATTTGCTTAAGCCAGCCCTTGCTCGAGGCGAGCTGAGTACCGTTGCAGCGACCACTTGGAAAGAGTACAAAAAATATTTTGAAAAAGATCCAGCTCTGACTCGTCGTTTTCAATTGGTGAAATTAGAAGAACCCAGCATTGGGCAAGCCGTCGATATTCTACGCGGATTGAATCGTGTTTACGAAAAAGCCCACAACGTATTGATTACTGATGATGCATTGAAAGCTGCCGCGGAGCTCTCAGCTCGTTACCTTTCAGGTAGGCAACTTCCGGATAAAGCCATTGACGTGTTGGATACGGCGTGTGCACGTATTGCTATTAATATTACCACTCCTCCTAAGCGTTTAGCCCAACTTGAAACTGCCTGTCATCAACGACAGTTAGAAATTGATATGCTTAAGCGTGCTCAATACTTAGGCCAAGTTGTAGATACGCATCGTTTAGACGAGTTATGTAATCAGGAAGCCAGCGATGAAGCTGAAAAAGCAGAGTTAACGCAACGTTGGCAAGAGCAGAAAACGATCATTGGTCGGATTATTACACTGCGCGAACAGCTTCTTGATGACTCGGGTAGTCAGAGTGAAGAAACTCAAGTGGAACGTGATGAGTTATTGAGCCAACTACGAGCGGAGTACCAAACATTAGATAATATTCCGCATTCGGAACGTTTAATGCATCCACAAGTTGATGCCCAACAGATCGCAGAAGTGATTGCTGATTGGACAGGTGTGCCTGTTGATCAAATGAACAGTGATGAGTTACATAAAATTACTCATCTCACCTCTATTTTAAGTGAAGTCATTAAAGGACAAGACACGGCTATAGAGCGAGTTCATCACCATCTCTTAACCGCTCGTGCAGATTTGCGT
The DNA here is from genome assembly GCF_963878025.1 of Vibrio sp. 11986-1-5. Lineage (NCBI taxonomy): Bacteria > Pseudomonadati > Pseudomonadota > Gammaproteobacteria > Vibrionales > Vibrionaceae > Vibrio > Vibrio sp. 11986-1-5. The sequence continues at coordinate 64,962 of NZ_CAWNVW010000004.1, read as the reverse complement.
CGCCCTGGACGTCCCAAAGGAGCCTTTTTATTGGTTGGTCCTAGCGGTGTGGGTAAAACAGAAACGGTTGTCCAACTTGCTGAACAGTTATACGGTGGAAAGCAATTTTTAACCACAATTAATATGTCTGAGTATCAGGAAAAACATACGGTTTCACGTTTAATCGGTTCTCCACCTGGTTATGTAGGCTATGGTGAAGGTGGTATTCTTACCGAAGCCATTCGTAAAATGCCTTATTCTGTTGTGTTATTAGATGAAGTAGAAAAAGCGCATCCCGAAGTGCTCAACTTGTTTTATCAGGCATTTGATAAAGGTGAATTGGCTGACGGTGAAGGTAGATTAATTGATTGCCAAAATATTGTCTTTTTCCTTACTTCCAATCTCGGTTATCAAACTATTGTTGATTATGCTCAGCAACCTCAATTATTGGATGACCAGCTATATCCTGAATTAGCTGCATTTTTTAAACCTGCATTACTTGCTCGTATGGAAATTATTCCTTACTTACCACTCAATAAAGAGGTTTTAGAACAGATTGTACGAGGTAAATTGACTCGACTCGAACAACTATTTAAACAACGGTACTCAGCAGAGGTCGTGATTAAAGATAGCTTGATCGAAGAGATCTTAAATCGTGCGACACGTTCTGAAAATGGAGCTCGTATGCTTGAAGCGATTATCGAAGGGCAATTATTACCGCCTATTTCATTAGCTTTATTAAATAAACTTGCTGACAAGCAGCCAGTTCAACGTATCTATTTAGCTGCCGAAAATGGTGAGTTTATTGGAGAGGTTGAGTAATAATGAACCACTGGTTAGCTTTTGCAACCGAGCTTATTGTAGCCAAAAAAACTAGCCAATTAGCCGCGCTATTCGTGGAAATAATCCAGCGAGAGCAAGGATTAGATACCTGTCTTTTTCTTGCTCCTAGCGCAGATGGTCGCACTTTAGTGCCTCAAAATGATTCACTCAATTTCAGTTGGTCTGTCACTGATTTTGAGTGTCCTTTTGCGCATGTTTTACAATCAGCTAAGCGAATGCATTTGACCATCAATGAATTGGTGTTTTGGCGTTCTAACCATTATTTTAGTCAACTGACTGATCGAGTCGGTAGGCAAGATAGCGTCGTCATACATCCACTAATGAATGATGATAATCAAGTTCATGCCATATTGTTCTTAATTGGCCAGCATAGTGTGTTGAGAGGATTGTTTGAACAGCCACCATTTATTAAATATTTAGAGGTATTTAATCATCAATGGTTATTGTTGAATAAAATTCTACGTGAGGAACAAAGTCGTTATGAACTATCAGAGTCTTTGTCTGATGTACGTAATGATCATGTTAATCGCACATTGCTTGCTAATTTAGCAACCACATTGATCGGAAACAGTTCCGTAATGCATAAATTACGTGAACAGGTTATTAATGCAGCGCCCTCACAGCTATCAGTTATGATTCAAGGGGAAACAGGTACAGGAAAAGAATTGGTTGCTCAAGCAATACACCAGTTCTCTACTAGAAATAAGGCGCCTTTTATCGCGATTAATTGCGCTGCAATTCCTGAAAATTTATTAGAGAGTGAATTATTTGGTTATTGTAAGGGGGCGTTTTCTGGTGCTGATAAGGATAAACAAGGCTTAATCGCGCAAGCCAATGGCGGAACCCTGTTTTTAGATGAAATAGGTGATATGCCACTCACGCTACAAGCTAAGTTGCTACGTGTCCTTGAAACGCAGTTATTCAGGCCTCTTGGAAGTAAGAAAGAGCAGTCTTCTAACTTTCGTCTAGTGTCTGCAACCCATGTCAACCTGCTGGATCAAGTGCGTAAGAAAGCATTTCGTCAGGATCTATATTACCGTTTATTTCAATATCCTATTATCTTGCCTCCTTTAGCTACTAGGCTCGATGATATTGAGTTACTCAGTCAATATTTTGTAGATGGCTTTAATTTGCGACATAAAACTAATATTCGAGGGTTACATTACCAAGCGCTCGACTGCCTTAAGTCTTATGACTTCCCAGGCAATGTTAGAGAGCTGAAGCATCTTATTGAGTTTGCTTGTGCACAAACCGCTGATGGTACGCAAATAGAAGAACCGTGTTTTAGTCATCGTTTATCGAGCATGACTACTGTGTCAGAGGATTCGTTCTCTTCACAAGAAATTATTGAGGATGAGGGCAAGAAATTAAATCATGTCGCCATTGGAGATCTAAAGCAAGCTGTTAATGAGTTTGAATCTCGAATCATCCGTGAAAGATTACAATATTTTTCTGGTGATAGAGCTAAGGTCGCGGAAAGTCTGGGTATTCCTAAACGTACATTGGCTTACAAATGCCAAAAATTGGAGATTAAAACCCCATGAGTAAAATACGTTTCCTATTTTTCATCAGTGTGCTTTTTGGTCTCTCGATGACCTCTGTCAGTGCATCTAATCAAGTGTTGGAGCAAGCAAATGCCTGTACAGTCATTACCTCACGTTTGGATAGGCTTAATTGTTTTGACTCCTTATTTGCGACCCCAGTGAATCAAATGCTTCCTAGAGTGATAGAAAATAATACGCCATTGTCATGGCAGCGTGCGTTTAATAGTTTGAGTGAATATCAAGAGGGAGATGCTTATCATCTGACAACCGAAGGAGAGGGTGAGAAAACGAACGCCTGGATTACATTGCTTGCCTTAAATCAAACCACTCACTTTCCGGATAATGCTAAACCAGTATTGCTGATGAGCTGTATCGATAATTTAAGTCGAGTAGAATTGGCTCTGCCAAGTGCGATTGATGATCCTCGTATCCAACTTTCTATTGCTAATACGGAAGTTCAGTATTGGCGCAGTGACGATTTGGGGCTGTTATTTTCATCAGGAAGAGGAATGCCAGCTATTGATATGATGAGAGCCATGGCTAGTGGAAAAATGCTTATGCTACGTTCTAATTCTCCATTTATCGATGGTTTGCGATTTGATACTAGTGAGCTTTCGCAATCGTTGGGTGCATTAAGAACACGTTGTGGTTGGTAAGGAGCCCAAATGGAATTAACTGATTATCGACGTTGTGTCACTCAACCAATCCAAGAGGCTAACCCTGTTGGTGAAAGATTGATTGACGATCCATTGTTTGACTTTGTTGAAGATCAAATGATGAAGGTAGGGTCACTTTCTCATGCCAGCGTTCAATGGGATGAAGTTGAACATAGTTCGCTTAAATTACTCAGTGAGAGAAGCAAAGATCTTAAACTGCTTATTTATTTATTGCAGTGCCTTCATTATCGAGTTTCTCCTGCGCGTTTTATCGTTTCACTACAAATCCTAAACGACTTTATGTCTTTATATTGGGAGGAGTGTTTTCCTGCGCCAGGAAAAAGAGGGGCGCTGCCTCGCCGTAAATTCTTTAGTCAAATTGTTCAACGCTTATCGTTAGTGATTGATAAATTAGATTTTTCTCAATTTGATATGCAAGAACGTGATGATTTAACGGTGGCTCTGGAGTCATGGAAAGCGTCAGTCACGAGATTTGGACTCATGTCCGATAGTATCGATAGCCTTATGAGCCAAATTCATAGCAAGCTACAGCGTACTATTGAGCGAGAGCAAGTAACAAAAACCGTTCAACCAACTCAGGATATTGAGCAAAAATCGGTAACGACACCTAGTGTGATCTCCATAGATAGCTCAAGTGATAAAGCAACAAAACAAACCTTACTTAAAGTGGCAGAGTTTCTTTCGGAACAGGAGTTTGGAAGTGCCTTGGCAATACGTATCAGACGTTATGCGGTATGGTCGTCGATAACCTCTTTACCTGAACACGATGTGCATGGTGAGACTTTACTCCGCGCGATGGCACAAGAGCGAGTAAAAGAATACCACGATCAAATGCGCAGTCCGGATTTAGCACTATGGAGAAAAGTCGAACAAAGTTTGACGATGGCACCCTATTGGTTCGAAGGACAGATGATGAGCTATCAGATTGCGCATAGCTTGGGTAAAAAAGAGTGGTGTGAGGCGATTTTGACGGAAACTCAGCAATTTATCGCTCGTTTGCCCACATTAATCGATTTGAAGTTTAAAGGTGGAGAGCCTTTTGTTAATCATAGTGTAAAAGAATGGTTATTGAGTCAGCAACAAACGACTACTCAAGGGCAAGTCGCTGGTGATTGGCAAGAAAAGCGAAAAGAAGCACTGACATTGGCGAAAGAGGGGGGCATTGCTGTCGCCCTGTCTATGCTAAATGATGGCTTAGTGAGCGCTAGTGAACCAAGAGATAAGTTTTATTGGCGACTATTATCTGCTGATTTATTAAATACTAATAATTTAGATGCGATGGCGAAAGAGCAGTACCAAACATTACACACTCAAATTACAAAAATGAGTGTGACAGATTGGGAACCCTCATTAGTTGAGCAATTAGAACGATACACAACGTCAGAGTAAACGAAGGACAAAAACCCATGTGGAAATATATTGTTGGGATCGCGAGAAAATTAAAGCCTGGTATCGCAGCTGCAATGCCTATTTTGTTATTCAGTATTTTTATTTTGTTGAATGTGGCCATTTGGTGGATGGGCCCTTGGGTGGAGATTTCGGGTAATAAGCCACTTGACTCAGTAGCAGCGCGAGCGGTGACAAGTAGTTTATTTACTCTAGGTTCTCTGGCTATATGGGGCATTTGGCAGTGGCAGAAACTGCAGGGTTTTAAAGCAGAACAAAAACGTGAAGAGCAGTTACGCGAAGACCCTATAAAAGCTTATGAAGAGCGTCAAGAGGTTGAATTAAATCAAGTCATGCTTAGCATGAAAGAAAACCTTAATAAACGTAATTACCTCTATGCTTTACCATGGTATTTGGTGTTGGGACTAGAAAATGCAGGTAAAACGAGCTTAATTAACCGTTCTGGACAAAACTTTGTTTTTTCTTCCGTGATGAGAGCATCGGGTAAAAAAAGTGAGAATCCGTACTCTTTTGATTGGTGGATCGGTGATGAATCTGTACTTATTGATCCTGATGGTGAATTACTGACACAAGGTAAGCAGAGTGATGAAAATGATGGTGTTATGGAACGCCGGTTATGGCTTCATTTTGTTAATTGGTTGGAAAAAACACGCAGTCGTCGACCACTCAACGGTATCGTATTAACATTAGATGTTTCTCATTTGGCCACTGCAACCGCCACGGAACGCAAAGCTTATGCTAACTTGTTGCGTGCGCGTTTGCGTGAATTAATGGAGACACTCTCCACTCGTTTACCAGTTTACATTGCGTTAACCAAATTAGATTTACTGCATGGTTTTGAACCGTTCTTTAAAAACTATTCACGCAGTCAGCGTGAAGATGTATTAGGTTTTACCTTCTCGTTGGATTCGATCAATGACTTAGATAATTGGCTCAATGAGTTTACCGATGATTATAGCCAATTTATAGAAAGAATTAATGATGCTTTACCTCATGCAGTATCGACTCCAATGAGTTTGGATGAACGTAATGCTATTTACAGTTTTACTCGCCAAATCTCTGGTCTGAAAGACATTTTATTGCAGTTTTTTAATGATGCTCTCGCCAGCGATCAGTTTTCTACCTCTGCTTTAGTTCGTGGAGCTTACTTTACCTCTGTATATCAACAAGGGGTGCCGACTAATGCTTTTGATGATGCAGCATCACGCCGTTATGGCTTAGAACATGCTATTAATAAGGCTCAACAAGCAAAAAATTCAACCGTTTATTTTACTCAGAAACTATTTAATAACATTATTTATCCTGAAGCAGGCTTGGCGTCAGATAATTTTCGAGTAGCTAAGCAAAAACGTCGTTTAATTGGTTTGTCACTGTTAGCTTGTTCTATTGCAACCGTTTTATTAATTGGCAATTGGCATCGTTATTATCTAAATAACGTAAAACAATCCGATGCAGTATTGACTAAAGTTAATGAGTATAAAAATGAGTTCCCATCGAATATTTATTTATCATCTCAACAAGATGTATTGCAGCCATTAAATAAAATTCGTCAAGCGACTTTAGAGTTTGGTTTCTTTCGAGATAAACCGAAGTACATTTCCGATTTTGGCTTATATCAAGGTCATACTATTGGACCTATGGTTGAGGAGACTTATCTTAATTTATTAGAAAGTCGATTTTTACCTTTACTCATGGCCGACGTCGTTGTCCAGCTTAATAAGGCAACAACGGATGAAGAAAAGTTGGCAATATTAAGAGTTTATAGGATGATGGTTGATAAAAGTGGTCGCTATAAAGACTATGTCCTTGATTATTTTGCTAAGTATTGGCAACAAGAGTTTGCAGGACAGCGCTCAATTCAAGAGGAGCTACTTGGCCACTTAGATTATGCCATGCTGCATACTGATCTTGCTGGTCACAGGGAGAATGGGGATCATAATGCTGATATGGTGATGAAGCCCTATGATCGGGTGATCGCTCAAGTTCAGAACGATCTTGGCTCTATGCCTAATGATCAACGGGTCTATCGTAATTTAAAATTAAATGCACAGACGGTGCTCGGTCCATCGGTAAATTTACGTAATCTTATTGGCCCAGTATTTGATGTCGTTTTTGAAGAAAGAGTCATTAATAGCAGCGCCTTATATATACCACAAATGCTTACCAAAAAAGGCTTTGAAGACTACTTTATGCCTCAGTCTGAATCAGTCTCTGAGCTAGCTTTGATTGATAGTTGGGTACTAGGTCAATCTAAATCAGCTCAATTTAGTGAAGCAGATAAACAAGCATTACGTGAAAAAATAAGAAATCTATATGTGGCCGATTATGCGAATACGTGGCGAACGGCGTTAAATGAAATTAACGTAAAATATTTCCGTGATATTAATGATGCTGTATCGGTATTAGAAAACTTGACCGGTAATATTGAACCTATGCAGCGTTTACTGCGTGCATTAGAAAGTAATACACAAATGTATACTACGCTTCCTAGAGATGAAGCCGCACAAAGAGAGTTACTCAGAAATCCTCGTTATCAGGTTGCTTCTTTGATTTATGCGCCTTTCGCTGAACTTAACACGCTACTCAAACCAGTTGGTGATCGACCTGCTTATATTAACGAAGTTCTTCTTGCGGTTGAAGAGTTACAAAACTACCTAAAAGCCATTCAACAAGCTCCTGATGTTGGAATGGCTGCTCTTGATGCCACTAAAGCACGTGTTAGATTAGTCAATTCTGACCCTATTTACACGGTTAAGCGGGTTGCTTCTGGTTTACCTAAACCATTAGACACCATGATAGCCAAACTGGCTGATGAAAGTTGGTATGTTGTCAAACAAGAAGCCATAAAGCATTTAGAAGTTCGCTGGCATGATGATGTTTACAAAGTCTTTGAAGAAAAATTGGCTGGGCGATATCCGTTTAATTCCGATTCGAGTAAAGATAGCTCATTATCTGATTTTGAGGCTTTCTTCGCGCCTAACGGTACATTGGATAGCTTCTACAATAATCAGTTAAGAATGTTTGTTGAGGAAAATATCGCTGTTCACGATGATGACAGTGCCCAGTCTATCATTCGTAAAGATGTCCTTGAACAGCTCAAACAAGCGAAAAAGATACAGCAGGCATTCTTTAATCGTAAAGGAATTGTTGATGTTAGCTTCTCAATTGAGCCATTACGCCTCAGTAATAATAAACGTCGCAGTGTACTCAATGTAGATGGTCAATATTTGGCTTATAGTCATGGTCCTAGAGAGAGTGTAGAACTAATTTGGCCAAATACATTACGTGAATCAGCCGTATCTAGAGTCACACTGATACCAACTCAAAATAACATGTCTCCTCGGAGTATTAATATTCAAGGACCATGGGCGTTCTTTCGTTTACTTGATCAAGGGGATGTTGTCGGAGCTAGCCCTACTTCGGTTGATTTCAAATTCATCGTGGATGGTGGAGAAATGATCTACCGACTGAATTCTGAAGCCGATGTGAATCCATTTACAGAACGATTGTTTAAATCATTTAAACTCTCTAAAACACTATATTAAACCTTCATGAGGAGTGATGATGAATTACTCCTCAAATAACTCAGGACGCTGTAGCTATGTCCATTTTTGTATTTACTGACCAAGTTCGTTTTCATTTAATAGATGATGCTTCTGGTATCCGGAATATCGATCTTTATCAAAAGATCAGAGATGAGATCAACCGTCGTAACAACCCTCTCTCTGGTGGAACTGATTGGTCATTGGTAAAAGATGCCTGTGAAACCTTAGCGAAAGGTCCAGGTATTGATCTTTTATTATGTGGTTATTACACCGTTGCTTGTTTAAAAATACAAGGATTAGTCGGTTATGCAAATGGATTAGAGTTACTTAATAGTTGTTTAAGTAACTTATCAGAACCAGATATAAAATCAGCTAAAATGCGTAAAGAAGTGTTAGATTGGGTCAATGCTCGTGTTGTTAGAGAGTTAAAGGATTTATATCCAAACTATGAATCTTTACGAGATCTCTATCGTTGTGAGCGATTTCTTGAGCGTATTTATGCTATTTTAGAATCTCAACAGCCAGATAATTTAGTTGATTTTGATGGCGTTGGATTTGCTATTTTTGAGCATATTGATCGTTTAGAAACGCAATATCAGTCCTTACTTAAACGTCACGAACAAACTGATTTGGTTGTTCAGGAGAAGTATAGAAAACGTTCGTACGTTATGTATGCCATCTATTTTTCTATAGGGGTTTTAATCTCTGCACTGCTGTATGGTTTAGTCGCCTATTTACCGGGTCTTCAAGCTCAGTCTTATGCGCAATCTAGGTTAATGCCAATATTAAATAGTAGTGAAAAAGTGATGTTATTCGAGCAGGAAAACTCACCCGCAAAAATTAACCAACTATCTATTGATATCGTACCTTTATACCGACAGGTTATCGAAGAAAATATGGATTTACCTTTTGGGTCGGCTCGTGTTGAAGCGAGAGCTTTATTAGATACTTTATTACGAGTTTATCCAAATGTAGATACTGTGATAGAAATTGAACAACAATTTTTAGCAACAAAACAAGAGGCTCTGCGACAAACTGAGCGATTTATTGAACAGTTTAGTGAAACACGAACTAAAATGGCCAATATCTCATTACTTGCTCAGCAAGGGAGATTGTCTGAATTGCAAAGAAAAACCAAATCGTTAGAAGATTTTGCAGTCAGCTTATCACCCATCTATGGTCGAGTGGCTTATGTAGAGGATCTGATAAAAAAAGGTCAGATAACTCAGGCAAGTGAAGAATTTATGATTTTAAAATATCGATTAAATAATTTGACCTGGAAAATTGCTGAGCTTGAACAGAAGCTTCAGATGATTGAGTAACACCTTTTATCAAATAGTAATTTATCTAACATTACAATAAAAAAGAAAGGAACACGAAATGGCAAGGTTACGTTTTCGGCTAAAAGTGGATGGGTTGGCAGACGATGTCTTGATGGTGCATAAATATCAAGGTGTCGAATCGCTGTCGGACAGCCAGCAGGATGGTCAGCATTGTTATGGTTTTCGTTACCACATCCAGCTTGCCAGCCGTCGCTCAGACTTAACCGCGCTAGACGTTGTTGATAAAACAGCGCAGTTAGAAATGTGGCGTGATGGCCTACTCGTGCAGCGGGTGCATGGTATTGTCCGTCAATTTAGCCAAGGCAACATTGGTTATCGCCATACCTTTTATGGATTAACGCTGGTGCCCGCTTTAGACCGTTTATCGCTGCGCCATAACAGCCGCATCTTTCAGCGCCAGACGGCTCCCGAGATCATCGCCACGTTATTAGAAGAGATGGGCATTACCGATTACGCCTTTTCATTGCAGCGTGACTGTGCCCAACGTGAGTTTTGTGTTCAGTATCGAGAAACCGACTTGGCTTTTCTGCATCGCTTAGCGGCGGAAGAGGGGCTGGTGTATCACTTTATTCATGAAGAAGAGAAACACACCTTACTGTTCACCGACGACAGCCAAGGGCTCCCCAAACTGGATACGCCGATCCCTTTTAATGCACTCGCGGGGGGCGTGATAGACAGCCCGTATATTTCTGCTTTTGAGCAACACACCCAAAGTCACGTTAGTCACACCGCCTTACAAGATTACAGCTTTAAAAAGCCGAGTTATTCCTTTGCTCAGCAAGCGCACGGGCAAGGGATAGATTATCAGCGCGACACCTACGAACACTTTGATGCGCCGGGGCGCTTTAAAGACGATGTCAGCGGCAAAGCCTTTAACCAGATACGTTTAGAGTACCTACGTCGAGACGCGCGCACCGCAACGGGAAAAAGTAACCATCCATCCCTACAAGCGGGCGCTAAGTTTGATTTACAAGACCATCTCGATGAGAGCGTGAACCGTGATTGGGTCGTGGTCCGCGTGCAGCATGAGGGTCATCAGCCCCAAGCCTTGGAAGAAGAAGGGGGCAGCGGCGCGACCACTTACAGCAACCAATTTACCCTTATTCCAGCCGAGGTGAACTGGCGTGCGACGCCTCAAGTGAAACCGCAAATGGATGGTCCGTGTATCGCGATGGTGGTCGGTCCGGAAAACGAAGAAATCTTCTGTGATGAACATGGCCGCGTTAAGCTGCATTTTCCGTGGGACAGATATTCGAACGGTGATGAGCACAGCTCTTGTTGGGTGCGAGTGTCACAAGGTTGGGCGGGCAGTCAATACGGCATGATGGCTATTCCGCGAGTGGGTCATGAGGTGATAGTTTCGTTTTTAAACGGCGACCCAGACCAGCCTATCGTCACCGGTCGCACCTATCACGCGACCAACCAACCGCCTTACCCTTTGCTAGAGCACAAAACCAAAACGGTGCTGCGCAGTGAAAGTCACCAAGGGGAAGGCTTTAACGAACTGAGTTTTGAAGACCAAGCTGGGCAAGAGAAAATCTACCTGCATGCACAAAAGGATGTTGAGGGGTTAGTGCTTAATGATGCGACGATGCACATTAAACACGATAAGCATCTGACGGTAGAGAACGACCAATTTAGCCATATCCATCATCATCAGCATTTAACGGTGGATGGCGAGTGTCGCTTGAAAGTCGGTCAAGACCACAGTGTCGAGGTTGGCGGCGCACTACAGCAAAAAGTAGCAACGCTGGTAGCGATAGAATCAGGGCGAGAAATAAGTTTAAAAGCGGGTGCAAAAATTGTGGTTGAAGCTGGAGCGGAGTTAACCCTAAAAGCAGGGGGCAGTTTTGTAAAAGTCGATGCAGGTGGCGTGCACTTAGTCGGTCCTGCCATCAACCTAAACGCGGGCGGCAGTGCCGGCAGCGGTAGCGCTTATGGCGGGCAATTAGCCGCAGCACCAAGAATGTTAGCGCAAGCTAAACCAGTAGCAGAATTGGTTCAGCCGGATATTGCTGCCTCAATGCAATCAGGCGCGGCGCGTGTTATTGATGTGGCATCACTCCCCACAATGATGCCGAGTTCAGCCAATAACACGGCAAATGATGAGCCTGTGGCTGAAGAGAAAACACCGGAGCGAATGTTAAAATCCGATCTTCTCAAATCATCTGATGAGCTTGAAAGACTCGCTATGGGGCAAGTCAGCTCTTATCGACGAGGTAATTATAGTGAAGAGGTTAAACTACTACAGCAAGCGCTAATGGAGCTTGGGTTTGATTTGGGGAAAGCAGGAGCTGATGGTGACTTTGGGAGCAAAACTAAGACCGCGATTGAGCAGTTCCAGAAAAGCTATCAACCAAGCCACCAAACCCACCCGTCTTACAGCATTGGCCCCGTTGACGGTATTGTCGGCAAAGGTACACTACTGGCACTAGACGAAGCCTTGATGGATGGGTGGGTGTATGAAAATGATGAGATGGATCTGAAATGGTTGACTGTACCTAAAGGTCAGCTCACTTTTGATGCTGAAGGGAATGATATTGAAGGTAGCCCATTTTTTTCTCGTAGGGTCCATGTTCCGAATAACAATGGAAAAGTGATAGGGAACTCTGGTATTACAATCGGTAGGGGCCTTGACTTAGGTAGTCCACCAACTGGAGCTAATGGACAAAATCCATCAAAGTTAGAACTGAGGAATTTATTTCATTCAGCTGGTCTTAATCCTAAATTATCAATGTGGCTTCTAAGTGTTGAGGGTAAAACAAAAAGCGATGCATTGGATGCGTTGAATTCTAGCGGCTTGACAGATGATGAACTAGTTATAACTAGAAAACAGCAATATATTATGTTCAATCTTGTCTATGAATATTTAGAAAATAAGACGAAAATTTTAGTCACAAAACGTGATGTACAAGAGGCATATGGAGTTGTTGATTGGGACGGCATGCCTAGTAAAGTAAAAGATGTAGTTGTAGATATTACTTATCGTGGCGATAGTTATTCAAAAACAAGAATGCACTATGTTCCTGTTCTTGCTAAAGCTAAAGAGTCTGGAGACTATAATGACTTTACTTTGGTAATGAAAGATACAAATATATGGAGTGATGTCGTTGTGACAGCGAAAAATAGATTTTTAAGAAGATGGAAGTATCTGCAATGAAAAAATTAATAATTTTGTTATGTGTGTTTTTTTCTTTTGGTTGTAACGCTAAAGCAATTCCAGATAAGGAGGGGTTGATATTTTTTGCTAGGTCATATTCAGACTTTGAAAGTGGTAGTGTTGTTGTATATGTTCCCGTTAATAAACCATGTATCAATGTTATAAGCTCTGGTAATAATTATGAGTTTTGTGACCTTCAAAAGAACATAAATGGGGTTAATGCTACTTTAGATAAAGGGTCAGAGTCTGGTATTTGGGTTGTTGGATTAAAACTAGATATATCAATGGTCGAATTTACCTATAGAACACCTTATTTTGATGAGGTTTGCACTATTGATTTATTAAATGGTAATAAGTTGCAGTGTGGCAATGCTCTATAAGAATCGTCGCAACGAGCAGGCGCTAAGTTTGCCCAGGATGGTCGCCGTTATCTTGAGCAGTGGCCAGAGCAGCTTAAACAGACCTATCAAGATTTCATTCGATCTCATGAGCTCTCTTTTGCAGAGAAAGAAGCTTTAGTTGCTAAACAAAATGAATTCGTCTGTGCAACTCATCTACGCTTATTAAATGCCGCGGGTTTGGCGATCCTCGAACAGTGCTTAAGCCTAGAGCAGTTAGAAGGTTCGCGCGGTGTGTCTCAAGGCCCCAACACACTGGCTAAGCAACCATGGCGAAATGCTCAATACGTTTTGCCGATTAATGATACGAAACTGATTGATGACTTATACCAAGAAGTGCAAGGTCAGGTTTACGACCGCCCTGACGTGACACCTGAGCATATCACTGGGCTGATTACCAACACCAGCATCGCTGGTTGGTCATACTACCCCGCTAAGGCCTTGATCGCGATAATGGATAACAGCATCGAGACCCATAAAGGGAGATTATCTCAGCTCATCGGGACTCATGTAGATAATACTCCGCTTGGTGAGATGTTTAAAAAACTGCTCTGGGTGAAAAAATTAGCACTCGCCAGAGTGGCCCATTTAATCGATTTGGCGAAGGAGAATGCGCAGCAAGGTGACAATAAACTCCGTTTTACTCTATTCAATGAGGATGAGAAGGCAAAATGGCCAGCATCATTGACTTTAATTGAAGATGAAGCGAACTTCACCCCTTCGCAAAAATCCAATCCTGGGTTTAAAAATCTGGCAGAATTCAATGATATTCAGGTCGTCGAGTGCTGTTTGCTTTCTGAAGGTGATGTCTTTTATTTGCGTGGGCCTTGGTGGTATTTTCCTGAGCAGTCTAATGACCGTTATGATTGGTGCGCCGCTTCACATGTAAAAGATATCACACGTCAATTGGCATTTAACGACCCTTCACACAGTGGGGAAGATACCGTAAAAGCCGAAACCGTGGCGCAAGCAATGAAGGCGTTAACGGAACCTAAAGTCACTATTGAATTGTCAGATATCGCCAAGAGCTTTGACAGTGTCTTTTGGCAAGATGCTTATCATTATCAAAGTGGATTGGGGCCGAATGGCGATCAGCCGCTCTACACCGCTGATGCCGGCATCCAATTTTTACGCTTTAGTAGCAAAGCCGAAGGTCAGTTAAACAGTCAGCACACCGTGGCGCAACCTTTGATGCTGGGTGGAGAGGGCAAACTCTCGGCCTCTTTAACCGTATTACAAGGCCAATTGAGTGTGAGTGCATGGCTGCCTTTGCAACCCAATCAAGGCTTAACTAAGGAAAATAAAAAGGACGTAAAAGGGCAACCGCTTAATATTCGTTATTTTGATAACCAGTGGCAAGCGCAGAGCTATTCAGCCGGTGAGCTATTCGCGTATCTGGAAGGGAGTGTGTATGGTTTAGCCGCGGCGACGTGTCAATTAAGCACCGATATTCGCTTTGGGCCGAGTGATCAGCGTGAAGGCATCGGTATTAAGGGCAGCGCAGTGGGACTGTTTGATGCCAATATCCATGAGGCTTACCTACTGCCAGGTACGACATTACAATCGGTTGAGCGTGCGCGGTTAGCGGGGCAAGCGAAAGCCGAGGTGGATGTGTTTGCTGGCGTTCAAGCGGGTGGTGTGCTGAGTATCAGTGTCCACTGGTTGCCGCCATCGCCATCTCGTCGCCCAGCCACCGTAAAAAAACTGGGGTCAGTAAAAGGCGAACTGGCAGGCTCATTCGGCGTGGGGGCTCATGCGGGGTTTCGTTTGATTGTTCAAGGAGGCCTGTTAGTGGTTGAGGCCTCTGCGGCTTGGGCATTGGGACCGGGCTGTAAAGGTGGAGTGGCGATTGGGGTTGATGCCTTTGCAGCGGATGAATTTATCGGCTGTTTATTGGGGGCACTAAAACAAAGTGGCTTTAGGCAGTTAGCGGTCTTTGGTGAGGCGGGCGATAACGGCATTAATGACAGTTTTATGATGTTGAATGATATATTAACCTTCGCAGTCGGCATGGGGTTAACTGTCTCACAAGCCCTGCTGATGCCCGTGACCAGTTGGTCGGATTATCGTCAGCAGGTGATGAGCCGTGAGTATGCGCCGGTGTTGGCTCGCTTCATTACAACGACAGTAGAAGAGAGAGCTGCTGCGACTCGTTTATGGATAGAGAAATTACCACCAGAAACGCTATCTAATATATTTTCAACCTTAATTAAAAAGCAGACTCGATCACAAGGAGAGTTTACCGCAACAGAGAGCAACCAAAGACAAGCTCAAGCCATTGTCCAAATTATGCAATGGTTAGCGGCAGATACCCGCCAAGGTGAAGAGAACAGCCAACGGCAGTGGAAAGAGACCTTAATAAGAATGAGCCTTAACCCCGCAGCGGAGGCAGAGAAAAACTACCCCGAAGAATGGGCGGCGTATCTGCACAACTGGCAACAACTGGCTGAGTTGGTTAAAGCGTTTATTTCTGAAGATGATTTAATTAGGGCTTTTAATAATAATTCTCAAACCTTATCTCGTAATATGATTGTGAGTCGTTTTGAGATTGTGGAACGCATCAATATGTTTTGGGGCGCCACCGATCGTAAAGTGGCGCGGTATCGCGCGCACCCTATCAGTGAAGTCGCCAACCCAGCCCCTCAAGCTGGGCAGCCCCTGCGTTTACACTCAGGCAGCGAACACCCGAATGAAACCATCGTGAATTGGAGTATTTATGACCTTTTACCGTAACCCTTGGGCGCGCTGGGCAGCCTTAGGTTGCTTATTGATGATGATCACCGCCTGTAAGCCTAATCCACAGGATGATATTCCCTATTTTCAGGCATTTATTCAAGAAAATAGCCATCGTATCGCCGATGATCCTTATATTTCCAGCACGGTCAGGCCGGGCGATAAAATGTATGATTTTTTCTTATCATTACAAAGAGGCAAACCCAGTCGCCATTACTTAAAATCTTTAATTAAGGAAGGAAATACGGATGCCATGGTATGGTATGCCCGTTTAATGATTATCCATATTAATGAACGTAATTATAACCGTGAACTGTTACAGAGGGCTTTTTTTGAAGGTAACCCTTATGCCGCATTAGAATTGTCAGATATCGGTGAGTCATGCTTTTATTTAGGAAAACTAACATTACACCGTCAAGTCGCCGAGTCATTAAATCTTGAATCTTCAGCCGATTCTCAATTAAATGTTTGTGCAAAAGAAAATCGTCAGATAGCGATTAAAGGCTTTGAACAATTAGCCGAACAAGGTGATTTACGTGCCCAGTATTTTTTACTGCAACAAAAGCAGTGGGATCAGTCAACCAAAACCCGTGAACAGTATTTGAATGAATTGATTCGCTTTGCCAAAGCGCACTATTATCAGCCATTAATGGATTATATTGATACAATTTTAATTCTACCTCAAGGTAGTAATAAATATCAATCTAAAACACCAGAGCAAAATCAGCTAGCCTTAGAACTATTAACCATAGCGGCGAATCATAATTATACACCAGCCATCAATAAGTTGATCAAAATTAAAAGATCTTACATAAAAAAAATAACGATCTTATTCAACAAGGAGTACAGTTAGGTTCGACGAAAACGATATCTAGAAAATATACATTATTTACAGATTTTGTTGATTTATATCCCTCTCAAGAACAATATTTTGATGCACTACTTTTTAAAAAACTAACAGACAATAATAGATTGATAGGATTCTTTGAGTTTGATGGTTTGAAACTGGCAGATAAAGAGAAACAAGCAATCGAGGATGATGTCGATACTTTTATCAAAACCATCACTCCAATGGTTTATATCGATGGTTTTACCCACCGAATGAATTGGGTTGAACAGCCATAATCAATCCCGTGTGGTTGCCTCAACGACTGCGGTTTTAGGTCGTTGAGGGGACTAGGGGCGTAAATGATAACGGGGTTAACTGGAATGGGAGTATTGATGACCTTTTATCGTAACCCTTGGGCACGCTGGGCAGCCTTAGGTTGCTTATTGATGCTGATCACCGCCTGTAAGCCAAATCCGCAGAATGATATTCCCTATTTTCAAGCATTTATTCAAGAAAATAGCCATCGTATCGCTGATGATCCTTACATTTCCAGCACGGTCAGGCCGGGCGATAAAATGTATGATTTTTTCTTATCATTACAAAGAGGAAGTACTAATCATCACGATTTAAAACCTTTAATTAATGAAGGAAATACGGATGCCATGATATGGTATGCCCGTTTAATGATGATGTATATCGATGAACGTAATTATAGTCGTGAACTGTTGCAGAGGGCTTTTTTTGAAGGTAACCCTTATGCCGCATTAGAATTGTCAGATATCGGTGAGTCATGCTTTTATTTAGGAAAACTAACATTGCACCGTCAAGTCGCCGAGTCATTAAATCTTGAATCTTCAGCCGACTCTCAATTAAATGTTTGTGCAAAAGAAAATCGTCAGATAGCGATTAAAGGCTTTGAACAATTAGCCGAACAAGGTGATTTACGTGCCCAGTATTTTTTACTGCAACAAAAGCAGTGGGATCAGTCAACCAAAACCCGTGAACAGTATTTGAATGAAGTGATTCGCTTTGCTAAAGCGCACTATTATCAGCCATTAATGGATTATATTGATACCATTTTAATTCGACCTCAAGGTAGTAATAAATATCAATCTAAAACACCAGAGCAATATGATTTAGCTGTTCAATTGTTAACTATTGCTTCAAATAATAATTATATACCTGCAATAAATTGGTTGGAAAACATTTCTGATGGTGATGATAGAAATAAATTACGTAATAGAGCACTGAAGTTGGGCTATATTAGTATGATGTCACACCTATATTATAGTTATGATGGTTTATCTAAAGAAAGTTATTTTTATAATCTCCTTTACAAAAAACTGACTGGAGAATATAAAGTTAGCTGGGAATTGCCAAGTAAAGCGATTCAAGATGAAGTGAAAATTGAGGTTGATGAATTTTTAAAAACCATCACTCCAATGGTTTATATCGATGGATTTACCCACCGAATGAATTGGGTTGAAAAATAATCAATATCGTGTGGCTCCCTCAACGACTGCGGTTTTAGGTCGTTGAGGGATAGGGACTAGGGGCGTAAATGATAACGGGGTTAACTGGAATGGGAGTATTGATGACCTTTTACCGTAACCCTTGGGCGCGCTGGGCAGCCTTAGGTTGCTTATTGATGCTGATCACCGCCTGTAAGCCAAATCCACAGAATGATATTCCCTATTTTCAGGCATTTATTCAAGAAAATAACCATCGTATCGCCGATGACCCTTACATTTCCAGCACGGTCAGGCCGGGTGATAAAATGTATGAAATATTGGTCAATATTCAGCGTGGTAACTGGCCGTTAGTTGAAGAGCTATTGATACCACTGGTAGAGAGTGAAGATCCCGAAGCCATGGTATGGTATGCAAGAATACATATCAATAATATTAATAAAAGACGTGATATTTTATTAATGCTTAATCAATCACTAGCTAAAGGAAATCCACATGCTTATTTTAGATTATCCAGTAAAGCATTTGAGTGTTTGTATTATCTGAAGTCTAGTACATTAAGTAGTGATGTTGCTGAATCATTAGGTATTGAATCGGTTAATGGGGGGCGGAACTGTTCTGATGAATACTTTAATTTGGCGATTAAAGGCTTTGAACAATTAGCCGAACAAGGTGATTTACGTGCCCAGTATTTTTTACTGCAACAAAAGCAGTGGGATCAGTCAACCAAAACCCGTGAACAGTATTTGAATGAATTGATTCGCTTTGCCAAAGCGCACTATTATCAGCCATTAATGGATTATATCGATACGATTTTAACTAAAGAAACTCCATCTTCTCAATTAAAATCTAAGAATAAGGAATTAGAAGATTTTGCCATAAAATTATTAACAGTTGCTGCAAATAACAATTATATACCAGCAGTAACAAAAATCATAGAATATAAAATTAGAAGTATTGATAAAGATGATGTTTTATTTGATCATGGTATCAATTTAGGCTCGCATGTATCGATCACATGGAAAATGTTGTTTTTTGCTAATGATAGATATCAGAATGTCCTCACAGAAGAAGAAAAATATTACTATGCTTTATTACACAACATGATAACTGGAAATGATCGTTATTCTAATATTATTAATAACGAAAACTCTGGTATTAGTATAAAAGAAAAGAATGAATTAAAGCTTAAAGCTATAGATAAATATAAAACCATCACCCCAATGGTTTATATCGATGGTTTTACCCACCGAATGAATTGGGTTGAAAAATAATCAATATCGTGTGGTTCCCTCAACGACTGCGGTTTTAGGTCGTTGAGGGGACTAGGGGCGTAAATGATAACGGGGTTAACTGGAATTGGAGTATTTATGACCTTTTATCGTAACCCTTGGGCACGCTGGGCAGCCTGATGCGAAGGCTTCGACGAGGACATTTGATCGATGTGGCGAAGTAGCACGCGCAATAAGGTGAAAGTAAACTCCTTTTTAGCCTTAATTGAGCGTGAAGCGAACTTTTCTCCTTAACAAAAATCCAATCCAAGGTTTAAAAATCAAGCAGCATTCAATGACATTAAAGAGGTCTAGTGCTGCTTGCTCTTCGACGGTGAAGTCTTTTATTTACGGATGTTGTGGTGGTCGTTCCCTGAGTAGTCTAATGATCGCTACAGTTTTTGCTTCCCTTTAGTGTTTGAGGGAGGAACATCTTTTAAAACAAGATCTATCGGTTCAGAATATCTTTGAAGATCGTTTGTTTTTGATACTAAAAGTATTCAATAAGAGGATTACAAAGCAATATTACTTAAAGTGGATTTTATAATAACACTGAAATTTTTGTATAAAATAGAGAAAAACAGATAGTTTTAAAAAAATAGCCTACGTTTATAAGAACCATATAAATACCGTCATCGTTGTTATCCCACATTTCGAAATTCGTTTGTTCACCAAGGAGGTGAATTGTGAGTCTGTCGTTAAAAAGTAAACTGATTGGCACTAGCGTTCTCGCGGTTGCTTTTATGGCCGTCGTACTAACTATGCTTGCTGTCAATCAACTAAAGCATGAAACGGCTGTTAGCTTGCAGGCTCGAGTCAATGGCATCACCAAATCCGCTACCAGCGCAATTAACCAATGGTTAAGCATTCGTGGCAGTATTGTCACCTCGGTGATTCCGCATACCGCGCAGGAAAATACCTTACCTTTCTTACAGCAAGGCCAGCAGGCGGGCGGATTTGATTTACTCTATTTTGGTACTGAGCAAGGCAGTATGCATCGCTCGATTCCTGAGCGTGGGGCTTCTGATACCAGTTATGATCCTCGTACTCGAGGCTGGTATCGCGATGCGAAAGCGCAGAATCGACAGATACTGACTCACGTTTATGCTGATGCGATCACTCGTCAATTAATGGTGACAATTGCTGAACCTATTTCTCGTCATGGACGCCTATTTGGGGTAATTGGTGCCGATGTATTGATTGATCAACTGGTTAAAGATGTGATTGCTATCGATGCGGGTGCAAAATCGTCGGCGTTATTGGTCAATGGTAATACAGGCAATATTATTGCTCATCGTAATGCTGATTTGATTTTAAAACCGCTCAATACTTACAGCTCGAACCTAACCATGGCTGTGATTAACCAATCCATTAAGGATAATCAGGTTCAAGAAGTGAAAGTCGGCGGCGTTGATAAGTTTTTCTTTTTCGCCAAAGTACCGGGTACCGAGTGGTTATTGGGCATTGAACTTGATAAGTCCGTTGAACTGGCCACGATGAGTAGCTTAATGCGCCAATTGATCATCACGGCCGTTATTATTACCGGTTTGGTGGCCATCCTCGTTGCATGGTTAGTCGGTTTTCTGTTTCGAGATCTTAACCGGGTATCAAGTGCGTTGGCCGAAATCGCTGAAGGGGATGCGGATTTAACTCAGCGTATTGAGCCTCGTTATCAAGATGAAGTTGGTGCATTAGCCAATAACTTTAATAAATTTGTTAATAACATGCATAGCATGATCACCCGATTACAAGAGGTATCGCGTGGCTTAAATTTACAAGCGGAGAGTACGGCAGAACAAGCTCATGAGCGAAGCTTACGGATCACCGTACAACAAGACGAGATTAACATGGTTGCGACAGCGATTAATGAAATGGCGGCAGCCACTCAAGAAATCGCCAGTAATGCGGATAATACTGCCGCTACTGCATTGGATACGGTGAAAATATCTCAGCATGGTGCAGAGCAAGTTGAGCATACGCAAGCATCGATTGGCAATCTTTCTAAAGAAGTCTTGGTGGCGAAAGATGTCATTGAAAACCTCAATCAACATGCACAAAACATTAATGCCATATTATCGGCGATTCAAGGGATTGCGGAGCAAACCAATTTGTTGGCACTGAATGCGGCAATTGAAGCGGCAAGGGCGGGTGAGCAAGGCCGTGGCTTTGCGGTGGTGGCTGATGAAGTTCGAGTTCTGAGCCAAAGAACCCATGACTCAACCCAAGAAATCCAGAAAACTATTGAGACATTACAGAAAACAACAGCCCAAGCCGTGGGCATCATGAATGACAGTAGTAAGCTATCAGAAAGTAGTGTTGAAGATGCCAATGTTGCTGCGCAAAGTTTGGCGCAAATCAGTGCTTCTGTTGGTACGATCAGCGATATGGCGACTCAGATAGCCACTGCGGCAGAAGAGCAAGCCTCTGTCACCGAAGAAATTACTCGTAATACACAAGCCATTCGTGATGTGTCTGATGGCCTCGCCAATGAAGCCAAAGAAGCATCGCATCAAGCGTCGCTGCTATCGAAGTTATCTAAAGAACTACAAAGCGAGATTAACCGCTTTAAGTTGTGAGTCGACTAAGCCTAGGTTTGGGACGACCTAGGTGTTTTTCGTGAATTCAGGTGGTTTTGATATTTATATGTCACTATCACCTGAAACTACACCACTTTTAGTCTCAAACCTATCACTAATTTCCGCTTGCTCAGATTCCACCTGTTTTAGTTATAGATAGGGATAGAAGGCAACTAGAATACGATAGATTAACCATATGTCCTCGACAGTTTTCCTTATATAAATTATGCTCCCTGGTTCATATTTTATATAAATAGGAGTGTATATGAAAAAATATCTTATATTCGCTAGTTTTTTAGCAATTCCAGTGTGTGCAGCCAACGAGTTTTCTCAGTTTTCCGTTGAGGAAGAGAGTGGTTCTCAATGGGTTTCTGGTGTTAATCATGATCGTTCAGCCATTAATGCGTTAATAACAGAGATTACAGTGACACCTTTGCGTGTTTCAGTGTTAAAAGGTAGCACATTACAGTTGATCGCTACGACACAGTACGGTGATGGAACAAAAAACGATGTAGATAATTTAGTGAAATGGGAAATAGTTGGGGATCAGACGATCGCGCAAGTATCACCTTCTGGTCTGTTAACTGGATTGGAGGCTGGAACTACTGAACTTATAGTAAAAAAAGATGGTATTGTCAGTAAAACAGTTACCGTTACTGTCTGCAGCAGTCTATCTGGCCCATGTATTGATATCGTTAATGTCGGGAAGAGTGAAAAACTGTTCACTAGTTCACCATCTAAGGCTTACCTAGACAGTATAGGGGGTAGTCCAGTAACAGGTACCCATAATGAGAAGTATGGAACTTATGGTCCTCTTGGTACTTTTTATATATTTAACTGGCACAATGCAATGGAGTTATGTAATACCTATAATAGAGAAAGTATCGGGGGGAGAACCAATTGGCGTTTAGCAACTCGAGATGAGCTAAAAGAAGAATTATACAATAAATTTGGTAACATGTTTGGTGCACGTGGTTGGCCAACGACCTACTACTCCTGGTCGGCCACAATAGTTCGTGGTGAGACTCTCCTTGTTCGCCTTGATAATGGAGATATTATTGACTACAACATAGGTGTTCCGTTCTATGCATCTTGTGTATCAATGCCTTAGCATTTAACCCTTATTTTTAGAATTTTAATCGTTGTGCGCCTGTTTTATGACTGGCGCATAATTTTGATTGTAATGATGCAGTCAATTGCGACTTTTCATGAGAACAGTTAATCCCCTTATAAAATAAATAGTGACGCTAATCTTATATCTACCCGATTTTCAGGAATTGCTCGTTGTTAAAGGTAGCTCGGTTTTTTCTGCCATCCTAGGTGCTTTGTTGCTTTCCCCTCTCGTTATCCAGTACACTTTCAAGGTCTTTTTTCCTCAATCATTAGAGTGACTATGTTACAGAACCCTTTGCAGCTTCGTCTTGAGAAGTTTGAACCTTGGCAACAGATTACCTTTATGGCTTGCCTTTGTGAGCGCATGTACCCTAATTACGCTCTATTTTGTCAGCAAACAGAATTTGCGGATGCGCGTCGTTATCGTGATATTTTGGATAGCGTTTGGGAATTAATGACGGTGAAGAATGCCAAGATTGATTTCGATCGTCAGTTAGAGAAGCTTGAAGAATTGATCCCAACGACGGAAGCGTTTGAGCTGTATTTAGTCTATCCGGCGATTGACGCTTGTGAAGCGCTGGCGACGTTACTGCACGGCTTACTTGACCGAGATGACCTCTATGAATCGATGCAAAAAATCAGTCAAATTTCAGTGCGTACGGTGGCTCAGTTAGAAGAGGCGCAAACCGGTGAAGTGATCACCAATGATAACCAAAAAAGCAATGAAGCGGTCTGCGCCGAATGGGATGTGCAATGGGCGATTTTCAGACCCTTGCGTGAAGTTACCGAGCGAGACATTGAATTGATTAAAGACCTGCGCCATGAGCTACGTGATGACTGTATCAGCAATATTGGCTTAACGTTAGGCTAGTTACCCCCGATACTCTGTTTATTTACGGCGCTACGTCGTTTGAGTATTGCGAGCGATATTCATCATCCAACCTCAATCTTAAGGAGTGCCCCATGCTGGAATCAATGGCTCAATGGCTGAGTCAGTATGATATTGAACTATCCCACATCATCCCTGTTGCTGAAGCATTAGGATTGATTGTCCTGATTGCTGCTGCGATTCATGTTGTCCTTCATCGGGGAGTGGTGAGATGGTTGAAACAGCATGCTGATGATTCTCAAGCTTCTTGGCGGCATGTGTTGTTTGCTGGCAACTTATTCAGCCGCATTGCTTTATTGATCCAAGGTGTGGTGATTGGTATCCAAACCCAACTGTGGTTATCACAAGACAGCACGTTACGTGAGGTGATACTGACCTTGGTGGCGTTATGGGTGGTAGTGTATGGGTTGTTAGCCTTTTATTCGCTGCTCAATGTGTTGGAGATCTTACTTGCGAGAACCGCCGTTGGCCGTACGATGCCATTAAGAGGTCTTAATCAAAGCCTTAAGATCATTTTATTTATTATTGCCACGCTATTGGTGATCTCGATATTAATTGGTAAGTCGCCAGTGCTACTTCTCAGTGGTGTCGGTGCAATGACCGCGGTGATTATGCTGGTGTTTAAAGATCCGATCTTGGGTTTAGTGGCTGGGGTGCAGTTATCGGCTAATAAAATGCTCAGTGTGGGTGATTGGTTAGAGATGCCTAAATATGGCGCAGATGGTGATGTGATTGATATCAGCTTAACCACGGTCAAAGTGCAAAACTGGGATCGCACCATCACCACTATTCCTACTTATGCGCTGATTTCCGACTCTTTTAAAAACTGGAAGGGGATGCGTGAGGCTGGTGGGCGGCGCATTAAACGCAGTGTTTTAATTGATGCAACGAGTGTTCACTTTTTAACGGAACAAGATATTGAGCGTTTAACTCATGCCCAACTCCTTGAACCATACATTAAGCAAAAAGTACAAGAAATCACCCAATATAATCGTGACCATCATGTTGATGACAGAAGCATAATTAATGGCCGAAGATTAACGAACTTAGGCAGTTTTCGTGCTTACTTAGAGCGTTACTTACGGGCTCATCCAGAGATTCATCAGCAAATGACCTTGATGGTTCGCCAGCTTGCACCGACCCATGAAGGCATCGCCTTAGAGCTGTACTGTTTCACGGCGACCACCGTTTGGGTTGAGTATGAACGCATTCAATCGGATATCTTTGATCACCTTTATGCAGTCTTACCCGAATTTGGTCTACGTGTCTCTCAAGCTCCGACGGGCAATGATTTCCGTCAATGGCAAAAAGCGTCGTAAGTCGACGCTTTTAACGGTCAGAGGATGAGGTTAGCGATTATTTGGCTCATCCTCGTCTCGGCTTTCAATAACGCCATGAGCCTGTTTCCATTGTTCCCAGCGTTCAGTGGCTAATTGCTGCATGTCGGTGACTTTGTCTGCTTCGTCCAAGATCTCTTCACCAACAAGGTGTTCAAACACATCTTCTAGGGTCAGCAGCCCTTGTACGCTGCCATACTCATCGACCACTAATGCGAGCTGCTGACGCTTTTTCATCATCTGATCAAACGCTTTGGGTAAGGTTTGTGTGTTAAGCACAACATGCAACGGGCGCATCACATTACCGAGCTTCTGAGCGCCTTGATGGTTTTGTTGCCATTTGAATAGCTCTAGTCTATGCACAAAACCAATCACATTATCGGTTTCACCACTATAAATCAGTGGTCGTGAAAATGGCGTATCACTGTGTTCATGCAAAAATTCATCAATACTCATATCGGCACTGACTCTAAAAAGTACCGTTCGCGGTGTCATGACTTGAGTGACGGGAACATCGCTAATGGAGAGCAGATTATTGAGTATTTTCGACTCTCCTTCAGCCAACTCGCCGCTTTCATTCGCCATTAATGCCATTGCGGAGAGCTCATCACGTAATTTGACGGGTTGCTGTGGATGAGTAATACGTGTGGTGATTTGTCGCGATAACCAAATAAAAGGTGTTAGCGCCCAAATCATCCAATGCAAGATAGTCGCTGAGACCGGAGCCAGCTGACGCCAATAGGTCGCCCCTAGGCTTTTAGGAATGATTTCAGATAAGACTAAGATCGCTAAAGTGAGTAGTGCGGAAAATAATCCAAACCACTGACTACCAAAAACTAAGGTTGCCTGAGCGCCAGTGCTTGCGGCTCCTACCGTATGGGCGATGGTATTTAACGTGAGAATGGACGCTAATGGACGATCAATATCGGCTTTCATGACCGAGAGTTTCTCAGCGCTGGCGTGGCCTTGTACACGAAGTTGCGCTAGGTAACTGGGAGTAATGCTTAGTAATACCACTTCTAGAATCGAGCAGAGAAAAGAGAGACTGATCGTCATCACTATATAAAAACTGAGTAACAGCATAATACCCTTCGTTGTTGATTAGTTTGGGCTACTTGACGTTAATGGACACCCAATATGGCAGCACACATCTCGTTAGAGATAAAAACGCGGGCCTTGGGTGGAGAAAGCTTGATGACACTGCGATCATTCGAAGTGATAGGACTCTCCTCTCAGTGGAGAACCTCATCGTCTTTACCTATAAATAAAGGCATGGGTCGGTTAAAACAAGGTCAAGCAAAGCCCGAAAATACAGCAAATTGTGAGTGAATGCTCATATTATGGTTAAAAGTACGTCAGAGAAGCACAACCGATACGACAAACCTTTGCCAGATAGGGCATTTATGTTTTAGAGTGGGTTCGATTTGATAACCTATAAGAAGGGAAACCTAATGAACAAGACCCAATTAATCGACTTTATTGCAGAAAAAGCAGATCTTTCTAAAGTACAGGCTAAGGCTGCTCTTGAAGCGACTCTTGGTGCGGTTGAAGGTGCACTTAAAGAGGGCGACCAAGTTCAACTAATTGGTTTTGGTACATTTAAAGTTAATCACCGTGCGGCGCGTACTGGCCGTAATCCAAAAACTGGTGAAGAGATCCAAATTTCAGCCGCTAATGTTCCAGCGTTTGTTGCTGGGAAAGCACTGAAAGATTCATTGAAGTAATTTATACTACGCCGAGATATTCTATCTCGGCGTCTCTATCATGAAAAAATCCCTCTCGTTTTTTATCGCCTTTCTCCTTCTTACAGGCTGTGCTTCTTCGGTTCCTCACGCCAACCTTGATCAACTTAATGAGTATGTTGGTGGTCAAACGATGGGCGATGCGACTCATTTCTATTGGTATACCGAATATCAAAATCGTCCGAGTCATGGTGCTGATCAGGTACTGATGGGCGACTATGGCTGGTATCAAACCAATTATCGTTGGGAATCAGGTTCTGTACGCGAAGCGGTGCGTGAAGGTATGCAGCTAAGGAATGCACAATTGGTCCCTTACCGTGTTCATGTGCGCTTTAACCAACAAGGTGAAGCGGTTTATCAGCAATTTCGTGTTGATGGTAAAGTATTGCCGTTGAACTTAGAGCAGCGTAGTGAGTATTTGCAGCAAGCGCAGCAACTGGTTGAAATGAGCAAGCAGCAAGCGCGTCAAGGATGGTCTTTATATCAAGGTGTGTGGGATGGAGAACGCTTAACCAGCTGTTCTGGTCGCCGTTTTTCGCAAGTGCTTTGGCCGTTGACTACGCCAGAGCATGTAATGGAACGTTTGAAAACGCCTCATTATGTTGCCTTGTTGGGTCGAGTGAGCAGTGCTCAGTTGCAAGTCGACAGTGTGTTATCAGTGGCAGAACCTGACAGAGCTTGCATGACTCAACCAGCATTGATTGATGCCGATTAAATTGCTCGATAACAAGACAAGATAAATAAGACAAGCGGTAGAGAAGCTCGATTGAGATAGCCGCGAGAAAATCAAAAAAGCCGCTTATGCGGCTTTTTTGATGATGACTCGGTTGTTAGTGAGGGGAGCAACGTCTACTTTGCTTGCTCACGAGCAATTGCTCGATAGCCAATGTCATGGCGATAGAACATACCTTGCCAATGGATTTGTTTAGCGAGCTGATAAGCGCGCTGCTGGGCCTGAGAGACATTGTCGCCTAATGCTGTAGCGCATAATACTCGACCACCATTCGTTAGCACAGCGCCAGATTGATCACAGGTTCCAGCGTGAAAGACTTTCTCTCCTGCCACTTCTTCCGTCGGCAGACCAGAAATCACATCGCCTTTACGATAATCGGCTGGGTAACCACCCGCGGCAAGCACAATACCAATCGATGCGCGTGGATCCCACTTCGACTCTACTTGGTCGAGCTTACCATCGAGAGCGGCTAAGCACAGCTCCACCAAATCTGATTGCAGACGCATCATAATCGGTTGGGTTTCAGGATCACCAAAGCGGCAATTGTATTCAATCACTTTCGGTGTGCCTTGGGTATCAATCATTAATCCGGCGTAGAGAAAGCCGGTATAAGGGTTGCCTTCCACCGCCATACCACGCACAGTCGGATAGATCACCTCACGCATCACACGATCGTGTACGTCTTGAGTAACGACCGGAGCAGGAGAGTAAGCGCCCATTCCGCCCGTATTAGGGCCAGTATCGGCATCACCCACGCGTTTATGATCTTGGCTAGTCGCCATCGGCAGTACATTTTCACCATCGACCATAACGATAAAACTGGCTTCTTCGCCATCGAGAAACTCTTCAATGACGACGCGGCTGCCCGCTTCGCCAAAGCTATTATCCGCCAACATATCTTGAATGGCGTCTTCGGCTTCTTGTAGCGTCATCGCAACAATGACTCCTTTACCCGCCGCCAAACCATCGGCTTTGATGACGATCGGAGCACCTTGTTCACGCACATAAGCCAGCGCTGGCTCAATTTCGGTAAAGTTAGCGTAAGCGGCAGTCGGAATGTTATGGCGAGCTAGGAAATCTTTGGTGAAGGCTTTTGAACCTTCTAATTGCGCCGCCGCTTGAGTCGGGCCAAAAATCGGCAATCCCGCATCACGAAATGCATCGACCACGCCAAGGACTAAAGGGATTTCAGGGCCAACAATGGTGAGGGCAATCTGTTTTTGCTGAGCAAAGGCGACTAAGCCAGCAATATCTTCTACGGCAATATTGACGTTTTCTAGCTTAGGTTCAAGTGCGGTGCCCGCATTACCCGGAGCGACAAAGACGGTTTCAACTTGAGGATTCTGCGCGACTTTCCAACCTAGAGCGTGCTCACGGCCACCAGAACCAATAACGAGAACTTGCATAAGACTTCCTTAAATTTTAAAGGCTCTATGACCTAGAGCCTAGAACCTAAATCAATGACGGAAATGACGCATTCCGGTAAAGATCATTGCCATTCCGTGCTCATTGGCGGCGGCAATCACTTCATCATCGCGCATGGAACCACCGGGTTGAATGACACACTTGATCCCCGCTTGTGCCGCCGCATCGATTCCGTCACGGAAAGGAAAGAAGGCATCAGAAGCCATTACGCAGCCTTCCACTTGCAGACCTTCGTCAGCGGCTTTAATTCCGGCGATTTTAGCCGAATACACCCGGCTCATTTGTCCTGCGCCGACACCGATGGTCATATCTCCTTTGGCGTAAACAATTGCGTTCGATTTAACGTATTTCGCGACTTTCCAACAGAATAACGCGTCTTTGAGCTCTTCTTCAGTCGGTTGACGGCTGGTGACTACTTTTAGATCGTTAAGGCTAACCATGCCTTGGTCGCGATCTTGCACCAAGAGACCACCGTTAACTCGTTTGAGATCAAAGCCCGTGGTTTTACTCGACCATTCACCACACGCTAACAAACGAACATTTTGCTTGCTGGCGACAATCTTCGCCGCTTGTTCAGAAACCGTTGGGGCAATAATCACTTCGACAAATTGGCGTTCAATAATCGCTGTTGCAGTCGCCGCATCGAGCTCACGGTTAAAAGCAATAATGCCACCAAAGGCTGAGGTTGGGTCAGTTTGGTAAGCGCGCTGGTAGGCTTCAAGAATATCGCTGCCTAAGGCGACGCCGCATGGATTTGCGTGTTTGACGATCACACAGGCTGGTTCAGTAAATTCTTTTACACATTCCAGTGCAGCGTCGGTATCGGCAATGTTGTTGTACGACAATGCTTTGCCTTGAATTTGACGCGCGGTCGCCACCGAAGCTTCTTGAGGATTAGCTTCAACATAAAACGCTGCCGCTTGATGGCTGTTTTCACCATAACGCATGTCTTGTTTTTTGATGAACTGCGCATTAAACGTTCTTGGGAACTTGGATTCCTCGTCCCCTTCTTTGTTGTCGCCATAGGAGGGAACCAGCGTGCCGAAGTAGTTGGCTATCATGCCATCGTAAGCGGCGGTGTGTTCAAAAGCGGCAATGGCAAGGTCAAAACGGGTATCTAAGGTCAGAGCGTTGTCATTGGCGTCCATTTCGGTAATGACGCGTGAGTAGTCGTGCGCATTCACCACGATCGTCACGTCTTTATGGTTTTTCGCCGCAGAACGCACCATAGTTGGCCCACCGATATCGATATTTTCAACGGCGTCCGCTAATGTACAGCCCGCTTTAGCCACCGTTTCAGCAAAGGGATAAAGGTTTACCACCACCATATCGATTGGCTGAATGCCATGTTCTGTCATGATGGCATCATCTTGACCGCGGCGACCAAGTACCCCGCCATGAATTTTAGGATGCAGGGTTTTTACTCGTCCATCCATCATTTCTGGAAAGCCAGTATAATCCGATACTTCAGTTACCGTGAGGCCATGCTCTGCTAAAAGGCGAGCGGTACCGCCCGTTGAGAGAAGTTCTACGTCACGTTCTGCAAGTGCTTGCGCGAATTCAAGAATACCCGTTTTATCTGAGACGCTGATCAGAGCGCGGCGAATAGGGCGAGCGTTGTTCATGCTTCCACTTTCCTTTCATTGATGGAGTGTATTTGCCCAAGCAATCGGCGATGACTCGGGTATAATCAGAATGTTTTACCACAAAGGGTACGTTCATCCCAAGCGAGGTTACCTAGTACGCCAGTGATGAGTATTTTGCTTATTTAACGATGGCGCACATTCTAGCCAAAATCTGGCTAAAGGTCTTGCGCAATCGTTTGGCATCGGGAAAATAATCGTTAAAAGTCATTTTTTCAAGTAAAAAATCCATTGGCTTTACGGAGAAGAATCAATGTTTCAGATCGGCGAACTCACTAAGCGTTGTGGTGTATCGAGCGATACTCTACGTTTTTATGAGAAAAATGGCTTACTTAAGCCTGCTGGACGCAGCGAATCAGGATATCGTTTATACGATGAGTCTAATCAGCGCCAAGTGAGTTTTATTTTAAAAGCCAAAGCACTGGGTTTGAGCTTGGATGAAATTAAAGAATTACTGGAAATTAAACTCGAAGCGACCGAACACAGTTGTGCTGAAGTGAAATCGATCACTAGCGCGAAACTGCAGTTAATTGATGAGAAAATTGCTGAATTAACGCGAATTCGTATGGCATTAAAAAAGATCAATGATGCCTGCTGTGGTGACTCCGATGATGATGCCAGTCACTGTTCCATTTTAGCGGCGTTGGAATAATCAACCTTAGTTTGCATTTTTAGTTTGCCGGATAATTAGTCGGTTGATCTAAATCTTTATATAATCCCGCCCTTCTTGATTAAGTGATACAAATGTCACTTAATCATTGCCTATCCCTCCATGACTTGATGTCGTCGTTGTGCTGCCGTGATCAACAGCTCAGCGATGTCAAGTTGGAAGGAGATACTGATACTTCATGGTACACACATGGTTGGAATACATTTTCAAATCAACGATTGGAGATTAAACGTTGATGAAAATAAATTGTATCGCCAAGATAGGGAAGTTTCGGTCGAGCCAAGATTAATTAACCTTCTGTATTTTCTTGCAAAAAATCCAGGAGAAGTCTTTTGTCGTGAGCAGTTGATTGAGCATGTCTGGGGCGGTGCGATTGTGACCGACCAGGTGGTGACACAATCGATTTTTGAGTTAAGAAAGCTATTACGCGATGGGCGTGAAGAAAACATCCATTATTTGACTACGGTGCCCAAGCGTGGCTATAAACTGGTTGCGAATGTTACTGAGATGGCTCCTGACCCAACCTTTGAGCCGAAGCCTATCACTGTCGATAATTGTTCGGAAAACGGCGTTGATCTTCATCACAATATGCAAGCACCATCAGCGGATATGGTTTTTCCTGCTGGGCCGTTAACTCGTGCATTAAATAGCCGTAATAGCCCCCCAGTGCGAGGTAAGATGACGATCCGTCGTTGGACATCGGTGGCTTTCGATGTGCTTTGGATTGGTATCTTGATCATCGCTTTGGGTTTGTTTACCTACTATCAATCCGCCACCAATATTACCCAAGCGATCGATACCCATCTGATTGAGTTTACTTTCCAAGAGACGATGATTCAGGATGCTAACCACCTTGAGTTATCCGATGGCTTAGTACAAAAACTGGCGGCCGATATTGCGCAAACGAGTCATTATCGAGTGCGGCTTAGTAAAGCTCACTTTGTGTCAGGCATTTTACCGGGCAAAACGGTCACGGTGAAGATTCAAGAACAAGCAGGGCATACCTATTTAGACGTAGAGTATCGGAACAATGCTTCAGGGACGGTACTGTTTAATCGTCAATATCCATTACTATTCCCGCAAATCAGGCAGGTGATGGAGAAAGCCTCGTTGGATCTGATGCAAGCTTTAGCCGTACCGGACGCAGAAAAGAAAGCGCGATGGTTGATGGTGGGTATGCCTGAGAATCAGCAAGCATTATTGAAGCTTGTCCGTGCGCATCATTATTTGAATCTGTCTCAAGCAGCCTCTTTTAAAGAGGGGATCAGGCTTTTGGAAGAGGCGTTGCAAATTGAGCCCGTTAATCACTATTTACAAGCGGAACTGTTGGTGGCTTATCACGTACAAACAGCCCTCGATCCTAGCCAAACACTGAGCGTTGAGCGTAGTAATCAATTAACGCAGCAATTACTATTGGCGCAAGAGCAAGGCTATCCGCTGCAGCAACCACGTATTTTTGAAGCCTTAGCGTTACATGAGATTATTCGTGATAATCCGCAGCAAGCAAACCGATATTTGCAAGAGGCGTTAAGTCGCCGTGAGTCGGTGTTTGGTCATGTATTACAAGGCAAACTGGCGGAGTTACAAGGCGATTCAGAAAGCGCAAGTGAAGCCTACAGTGAGGCGTTTTATGGTGATATTTCGCTCGAAACCTATATGTTGTGTGAAAATTTGGCTTTTTATAGCAACCTTAAATCGATTGATTATGCGCTTTACCGTGCGGTACACCCTTCAGTGACGACGGTGCTATAAACGCAACGTCTAAGTTTAGATGACACGATAAACCATGATGGTATAGCACGTAGGTTGTGATGTTGATGTATTTATATTAGGAGCAATTTGCTCTGGTTGAGGCGATGATGCAAGGTATTCTTTCTATCCAATCTCATGTGGTCTACGGCTGCGCAGGAAATAGCTCAGCCGTTTTCCCTTTACAGCGCTTAGGGCATATCGTCTGGCCGATTCATACGGTGCAGTTTTCAAACCATACCCAATATCAACAGGGTTGGCGTGGTAAAGTGATGCCATCAGGCAGTATTACAGAACTGATGGATGGCTTAACCACTATTGATGTGACCCGCGACGTGAAAGCGATCATCTCTGGTTATATGGGCAGTGGTGCGCAGGCTGATGAAATTTTAGAGACGGTTGAGCGTGTGAAAGCAGCCAATCCTCACGCCTTATATATCTGCGATCCCGTCATGGGCGATCCGTTAAAGGGCTGTGTTGTCAGTCCTGAGGTGACGGAAGCGCTCTGTGAGCGGATCATGAAACAAGCGGATATTATTGTGCCTAATCAGTTTGAGTTAACCCATTTTACTGGAATTGAAATTAACGATTTACCATCGGCGATCAAGGCGTGTCAACGCGCTTTAACCATGGGACCGAAAATTGTCTTAGTCAAGCATCTACATAGTGCATCAGAAGATGAATTTACGATGCTGATGGGCTGTGCGGATGGATTGTTTATTGTTACTCGGCCGTTACTGGACTTTGCTCGTCAACCCGTTGGTGTGGGTGATTTAATCACATCGCTGTTTACCGGGCATTATCTGAATAATCATGATCCTGTAAAATCATTCGAGCTGTGTAATCATGCGGTTTATCGTGTTTTACAAGCCACTGCGCAGCGTGGAGAATGGGAGCTGCAAATTATTCCGGCTCAAGAGGCATTTGCTGATCTTTCTGTGGTTGATTTTACGGCGAGGCCATTATTGGCGAACGCAGATAAATCGTCGATTTAATCACGAAAGGTCTACAGACCCTAAGGATGGCATCGGCTGTCCTTTCTCTACTTTGTTCTTATCTCTTAATCCCCTTCGCTAAATCATGCTCATCAGAAAAACGCGGTTCGGTTTTATTTTGGTGAGCATGATTTTCCTCTTTGTCCTTTCAATCGCTTGATCACGTCAACTTATCTCAGTAGTGCAAGACCTTTATCCTGATCTTTATCTTTTTACCTTTTGTTAGGTTTGGTTGTTATTGTTTTTATCTATATGAAAAATATAGAGGTTTATTTTTATTTTCCTTGCCCTTATCTAAAAATATACGGATTCAGTCATTGTTTTATTGATAACCATATCCTTATTTTTTCTGCGCCTTTTCGGCGTAAGCTGCAGCCAAATTCAGTAAGGCGTTGCGGTGGCTTATTCGCCAATCACGACTCTTGCTCATTATGGTTTGAGCTTATCGCTCGTAGAAAATATCGGGAGACGTTATGTCATCGAATACCAAAAAAATTGGCGTCATCGCCTGTACCGGGGTCGTCGCGGGTAACATGATGGGCAGTGGTATTGCCTTGTTACCCTCAAGCCTTGCTACGGTTGGCTCTATTTCTTTATTCAGTTGGATCATTTGTATTATTGGTGCGCTGAGTTTGGCGTTTGTGTTTGCTCGCTTAGCCACTAAAAATCCACAACAAGGTGGTCCGATTGCCTATGCTGGTGAAATTTCACCGGTGTTTGGTTTTCAAGCTGGGGTGCTTTATTACCATGCTAACTGGATTGGTAACTTAGCGATTGCCATCACTGGGGTGTCTTATCTTTCCGTTTTCTTCCCCATTTTGAACAACCCTGTTCCTGCCGGTCTAGCGACCATTGCTGCAGTATGGTTGTTTACCTTAGTGAATCTATTAGGTGGGAGCTGGGTTAGCCGTTTATGTACCTTTGGTTTGGCATTAATTCTTATTCCGGTATTAGGCACCGCTTTACTGGGCTGGACTCACTTTGATATGGCGACCTATCAACAGAACTGGAACGTCTCTGCTGGCAGCGATAACCATGCGATCATTAGTGCGGTGCTGATTTGTTTGTGGTCTTTTGTCGGTGTCGAATCGGCGGCGGTATCCTCCGGTATGGTGCACAATCCCAAGCGCACTGTGCCATTAGCAACCATGTTAGGCACGGCATTAGCTGGGGTTATTTATATCCTCTCTACTCAGATGATCAGCGGTATGTTTCCTGCGGCAGAAGTGGCGGCATCCGGTGCTCCCTTTGCGCTTGCCACCACAGCGCTCTTCGGCAGTTGGTCTGCGCCATTTGTTTCTGCGTTTACTGCATTAGCGTGCTTTACGTCATTAGGCTCTTGGATGATGTTGGTTGGCGAAGCGGGAAAACGCGCCGCGAGTGATGGCAACTTCCCGAAAATTTACGGTGATACGGATAGCAATGGTGTACCAAAGAAAGGCTTAATTCTCGCATCAATCAAAATGACAGCGTTGATGAGTATCTTGATGGTCTTTAGTTCTCAAACGGCTCACGCCGCCGATATTTTTAGTCAACTCACAACCGATGCGGTGTTGCTCACCATGCTGCCGTATTTCTATTCCAGTATTAACTTGATTCGTTTTGAAGGTATGACGACTCGCAATGGGTTTGTGATGTTGTTCTCCGGTGTGGCTAGCGCATTTTGTATGGTGGCGTTAGCGGGAGCGGAAGGAACAACGTTAACTGCCACCTTTATCATGTCATTAGTGATTTTGATGTTCTACAGCAAAAAAGCGGGGCTGGCTCAGTACATGGAATTACATAAAAACGATCAGCCCGTGTCAGCGGCTTAATTTCCCTCGCTAGGGCATGGTTAACATGCACCGCTAGCGTTCATTTACCCCTTGGTGCTTCTTCTCCTCACTATCGCAATGGATAGGGAGCGCCTTTCTTCGTCTTGGAGATGTCCAAATGAATATTTTTGCTATTTTGAACCACATGGGTGTGTTCTTTAAAGAAGAGCCAGTTCGTCAGCTGCATGCGGCTTTAGAAAAGGCTGGTTATGACGTGGTTTATCCGGTTGATGATAAAGATCTGATCAAATTGATTGAGATGAATCCTCGAATTTGTGGGGTGCTATTTGACTGGGATAAATACTCTCTAGAGCTTTGTGAGCGGATCAGCGACGTTAATGAAAAACTGCCTGTGCACGCTTTTGCTAACGAACAATCCACCTTGGATATTTCACTGACGGATTTGCGTTTGAATGTCAGCTTTTTTGAGTACGCACTAGGCATGGCTGATGATATCGCGATCAAAATTAATCAGGCGACGCAAGAATACAAAGACGCCATTATGCCTCCGTTTACCAAAGCGCTATTTAAATATGTCGAAGAAGGGAAATATACCTTCTGTACTCCGGGACATATGGGCGGAACGGCATTTCAAAAAAGCCCTGCGGGGAGTATTTTCTACGATTTTTATGGCCCGAATACCTTTAAGGCGGATGTCTCTATTTCGATGCCTGAACTTGGCTCGCTATTGGATCACTCTGGCCCACATAAAGAAGCCGAAGAGTATATCGCTCGTACCTTTAATGCCGATAACTCATACATAGTGACGAACGGAACGTCAACATCGAACAAAATCGTGGGTATGTATTCTGCACCTGCAGGAAGTACGGTATTGGTGGATCGTAACTGTCATAAGTCTCTGACTCATTTGATGATGATGACCGATGTCACGCCGATTTATTTCCGTCCGACCCGTAATGCTTACGGTATTTTAGGCGGTATTCCACAACGCGAATTTAGCCGCGAAGTGATCGCAGAAAAAGTGGCGAAGACTCCGGGTGCAAGCGCGCCGAGCTACGCTGTTATCACCAACTCTACTTATGATGGCTTACTCTACAACACGCAATTCATCAAAGAATCGTTAGATTGTAAACACATTCACTTCGACAGTGCTTGGGTGCCTTACACTAACTTTAACCCTATTTATGAAGGCAAGTGTGGTATGAGTGGGCAGGCGATGCCGGGTAAAGTGTTCTATGAAACACAATCAACCCATAAGCTGCTGGCCGCATTCTCACAGGCTTCGATGATTCACATCAAAGGTGAGTTTGATAAAGAGTCATTTAATGAAGCCTTTATGATGCACACCTCCACCTCACCTCAATACGGAATTGTGGCGTCAACCGAAACTGCAGCGGCGATGATGCGTGGCAATACAGGCCGTAAGTTGATGCAAGATTCTATTGATCGAGCAGTACGTTTTCGGAAAGAGATCAAACGGTTAAAAGGTGAAAGTGACAGCTGGTTCTTCGATGTATGGCAGCCAGAAAACATTGATACGACAGAATGTTGGAAGCTAGACCCTAACGATAACTGGCATGGTTTTAAAGGTATTGATGATGATCATATGTACCTTGATCCCATTAAAATTACGTTGTTAACCCCGGGAATGAACCAGCAAGGTGAGCTTGAAGCCTCAGGGATTCCAGCGGCCTTAGTGGCTAAGTTTCTTGATGAACGCGGCATTGTAGTTGAGAAAACGGGCCCGTATAACCTGCTCTTCTTATTTTCTATTGGTATCGATAAATCGAAGGCGATGCAACTGTTACGTGCGTTAACTGAGTTTAAACGTGGTTATGATTTGAATTTAACCATTCGCTCGATTTTGCCTGCATTGTATCAAGAGGACCCGAGTTTTTATGAAGGAATGCGTATCCAAGAATTGGCTCAAGGCATTCATCATTTGATCCATAAATACTCACTACCAGAATTGATGTACAAGGCGTTTGATGTTTTACCAGAAATGAAATTGACGCCTCACGCGGCATGGCAACAAGAGTTACGTGGTCAAACGGAAGAGATTTTGCTGAATGAGATGGTCGGTCGGATTAGCGCCAATATGATCCTGCCTTATCCTCCTGGTGTGCCTTTGGTGCTGCCTGGTGAGATGGTGACAGAAGACTCTCGTCCAGTTTTAGAGTTTTTGGAAATGCTCTGTGAAATTGGTGCTCATTATCCCGGGTTTGATACCGATATTCATGGTCTGTATCGTCAAAAAGACGGTACTTACACGGTGAAAGTATTAAAAGCCTAGTGAGCTAGCTTTATGCCTTGCTGGCTATTAACGGTGAATACGGTCGCTAGCCACTAAGGGGGGCTTTTTATATAACCAAGAGTCTTTTCAGGCTCTTGGTTATTTTTTTGCTTTAATTATACGCTTTAGCTACTCGACCTAAAGAGCTTAACTGGTAGTGCTCGGTATGAGTATGACTAGCGATTTATTTCAGGTGGTTAAAAAGAGTATTGAGCACTTAAGTAAAACTCACGTGGTGCGCCGGGCATAATTTGCGTTGCTCCGGTGGCACTGACGTAGTAGTCCTTATCCAATAGGTTTTCGACACTCAACTGAGTTTTCCAATCTTGCCATTGATAACCGATGCGCGCGTCAAGGCGGGCGTAACCGGGCAGCGTGGTGGTGTTATTGCTATCAGCAAAACGATCGCCTACTGCCGTTATGCCCGTTTCACCAAACCAACCTTGTCCATGTTGGTAAGCAAGGAAAAGCTGACCATTAAGTTTGGATACCGCACTTGGGCGATTACCTTGGGTATTGGCCTCTGATTTGATGATTTTGGCATCTTGCCAACCGATCCCGCCGCGCAGTGACCATTGGTCGTTAAGATAAGCTTTGATGTCTAACTCGACGCCATCAGTGCGTTGTAAACCGGTGAGGATGGTCACTTCAGGATCGAGTGGATCTTTCATGCGCCGATTGTACATTTCTAAACGATATACCGATAACGTGGTGGCGATTCGGCCATTGAGCCAATCACTTTTTACTCCCGTTTCATACAAGCGACTGTTCTCTGGATCGAGTTCATTGGCTGGATTACCCGGAGTAATACCAATCAATCCGCCGCCAACCGGTGAGAAGGTTTTACTGTAAGAGACGTACAGGGCGTGATCGGCGACCGGATTCCACACCAAACCTAAGCGAGGGCTGAGTGTATAAGAGGTTTGGGTCTCTTGTTTGTTGGTGTCAATACGCTGAGTATTGACGTAAAACTCATCGTAGCGCAGGCCCATTAATAGGTGCCAGTCATTGATACTGAGCTGATCTTGCATATACACGCCACTGGTACGAACCTTGTGCTTAGCATCACTTGATAAGGCCATCTCTCCTTGGTAAGTGGGCAATTGATCCGGTTGGTAGAGATCGCCAGCGGGAATGGATTGCTTATTACGATAGAGTGTCGGTGTGCGTTCTTGCCAACTGTGCTCAATACCCGTTAATAGACGGTGACTGATTGGCCCTGTCGTAAATTGGCCTTCCATCTCGAGTTGGTTGGTTAAGGTGTTCGCCTTGAGAAATTGTTGCCAGCGATTTCTTACCACTTGATCGCCTTTGACTTGCACGACATAGGTGTTATCAAATTCACTATCGAGCTTAATGTAACTGAGTTGCTGGCGCAGTTGCCAACTATCGTTGATCTGCCAGGTTAAACGTGAACGAATCGCTTCACTAACGTCGTTAATAAAGTCACGTGAGGTATCACTGTATACGGCACTGTTAGCGACCTCTGCTGGGCGACCATTAACACTAGGAATGCCGCGATCTGGCGTTCGGTCATGAGCGTTGCGCTCATATTGGATTAACCAGTTAAGATCGTCGTTGATGGTCCAAGCCAACGAAGGAGCAAATAGCGTGCGTTTGCTGTTGACGCCATCACGAAAGCTGTTGTTATCTTCTTGCGCCATGTTTAAACGCACTTGTACGTCATCATGCCACTCACCGTTTAAATCGACGGCTAAACGTTGATAATCATGGCTACCGATCCGAGCATGGATACTGGACTTTTGGTCTTTGTGTGGTGTTTTACTGACCCGATTAATGATGCCGCCACTACTGCCTCGACCATAGAGTACCGCGGCTGGCCCTTTAAGAATTTCCACACTTTCAATATTGCCTAAATCTCGGGTGTATTGCATATCATCACGAAAACCATCGAGATAAAAATCGTTACTGGCGCCAAAGCCGCGAATCATTACGCTATCAAAACGAGTATCGTTGACCGCATCAATACCAGGAGTACCAACCAGTGCGGTACTTAACGAGGCGGGTGCAAAGGCGGTGAGTTGCTCGGCAGATACACTGTTGATGGTCTGTGGTATCAACTTAGCGGGGGTTTCGGTACGCGTCGCCGTTGACACTATTGGATGTTGACTACTTTGACTGGTAATCGTTATGGTTTCAGGTTGACTGTCGGCTTGCGTGAACGTTGAGACGATAGCAAGGCACAGCAAGCTCGGGCGAAGAGAATGAGAGAAAAAAGGCATATAAGTACTGACTAAAAGTTGTTTATCTCTTACCCACATCATCGACGACGAGTGAGGAATATTGACTCGCCTAAGTATTAACGTTATGAGTTATCGACGTAGCGTAAGAGTAATGATCAACGGGTTAATAACAAGGTTGTGAATAATAATTGTTATTATTTACATTTCAAGTGTTAATTTATCTTTGAGGCTTAATTGATACGAGCGATGTATGAATGACAAGGAGGGAGTGATGAGCAAGCGGCAATGATATTGACATCCGGTGGCATCTTGCGCCGATACCACCGAACGGTGCAATTCAGATAAACATTAGCGGTAGGTCATCAGATTCATATCTTCAAACCATTTAGTCAGCTCAGCTTTGGAAAGGTGAGCGGTTTGCTCGATCATTGTGCGAGTCAAATGAGGGGCGAATTTAGCAATAAAATCATACATGTATTGCTGTAAAAACAGGTTTTTGCTA
Organism: Vibrio sp. 11986-1-5; assembly: GCF_963878025.1. Taxonomy (NCBI): domain Bacteria; kingdom Pseudomonadati; phylum Pseudomonadota; class Gammaproteobacteria; order Vibrionales; family Vibrionaceae; genus Vibrio; species Vibrio sp. 11986-1-5. Next base: position 24,118 of record NZ_CAWNVW010000004.1, on the reverse strand, counting down.
TAGCACAACCAAGCATAGCAGTCTGGTACTAAGCCTTCGAGAGAGCGAACGACAATACTATCACTCATCGTGTGAGTCGCAACAGAGGCGATAAGTCCCACTCCCACGCCCAGCCTAACGTACTCTTTGATTACCTCAGCATCCATAGCGGTAACGATGTACGTTGGAGTCAGTCCGCGCTTGGCAAATGCGTCATCGATGGCCATACGACCAGTTGATTTTAATTCGTAGCTGATTAATTTTTCTTGAGCCAGTTGCTCAAGAGTAATGTTTTCAACGTTCGCTAGAGGGTGATTGAGCGGTAAAATTAAGCTCAGTGACCATTTATAGGCGGGTAGCACGGTTAAATCGGCTTGCTCGTCAATTTCTTGGGCAACGACAGAAAAGTCATACGGACCTGTTGGCAACGTATTACCGCGGCTATCGGGTTCGATGGTGCCCATGTGCAGCGAGACTTTAGGATACTTGTTCATAAAGTAGCGCACGGTTTCGGGCAATAAAAATTTCGCGATAGCGTTGGTGGTATGAATGTTCATTCTTCCGCGATCGGGGGCGGTAACGCTAGCAGAGATGGCTTTAATTTTTTCTTCAATTTCGAGCATTTTGCTCGCTTCTTGAATGATTTGTTGACCAATTTCGGTGGCACCAGACAGATGCTTACCTTGTCGCTCAAAGATTTGTACGCCGAGCTCTCCCTCAAGTAATGCCACCTGTTTACTGATCCCCGGCTGTGAGGTAAACAGTTTTTCTGAGGTTAACGAGATATTATAGCCATTGCGCTGTATCTCTCGGATGTAGCGCAGTTGCTGTAATTTCATGGGTGATCTCCTGAGGTTGGCTCGGTGGTATTATCGGGCATCGCCAGTTCTTGGCATGCTTTTCAGTTATATCGATAAGGGATTGTTATAACAATATTTATCTTATCAGAGCAAGTGAAGAATCAATAAAAAAGGCTTACCGTAGTAAGCCTTGATGAATTTTGTAGCCTGATGCTGAAATTAGTTCATGCCGTATTTTTTCAGTTTCTTACGAAGAGTGCCGCGGTTGATACCCATCATGGTTGCTGCGCGAGTTTGGTTACCGCGAGTGTATTGCATGATGATGTCTAATAGTGGCTGTTCAACTTCGGCTAGAACTAATTCGTAGAGTTCAGTCACTTCCTGACCATTTAACTGGGCAAGGTAGTTTTTAAGAGACGCTTTAACGGAATCGCGCAATGGTTTTTGCGTGATTTGATCTTGTGAAGTTACGGTAGTTACGGTTAAAGCTTCTGAAGTCAGATTTTGTTCGAACATATTCGGTCTAGCTCTTCTCTTAATTATGATGCAACGTTATCAAAATAACCTTCAAGTGCTTCTATCTGCAGCGGAGCTGCTTCAAGCGCATTGAAGATACGGCGAAACTCACTGGCTTGTTCATGTTCTTTTAGGTACCAGCCTACGTGCTTACGCACAATTCTAGGCCCTAAATACTCACCATAAAACTGATGGAGAGCGTGCACATGACCAAGCAAAATGTCTTTTACTTCCTGAGCTGGAAGTTCAGGCATGGTGGTACCGCTTTCCAAATAGTGTTGGATTTCCTGAAAAATCCATGGACGACCTTGGGCAGGCCGACCAATCATTAAAGCGTCAGCACCGGTATAATCCAGCACCTGTTTCGCTTTTTGTGGAGAATCAATGTCCCCATTTGCGATGACAGGAATGCTGATCGCCTGTTTAACGGCTTTAATGCTGTCGTATTCTGCCTCTCCTTTGTACATACAAGTACGAGTTCGCCCATGAAGCGCAAACGCCTGTATGCCGCAGTTTTCGGCTAATTGAGCGATATAAACACAGTTTTTATTGTCTGTGTCCCAGCCCGTTCGGGTTTTGAGGGTGACAGGAACCTTGACTGCATCGACGACCGCTTTAAGAATGTTTTCAATCACATCCGGATAACGGAGTAGTGCAGAACCCGCGAGCTTTTTATTCACTTTTTTTGCCGGACAGCCCATATTGATATCGATGATTTGCGCACCGTTTTCAACACTGAACTGAGCGGCTTCTGCCATCTGCTGTGGATCGCTACCTGCAATTTGTACTGAGCGAATGCCCGATTCGCCTTGATGCACCATGCGGTTTTTCGATTTATCGGTTTTCCATAGTGCGGGATTGGAGGACATCATTTCACTGACGGCCATTCCTGCACCATAACGGAGACACAACTCACGAAACGGCCTATCGGTGACTCCAGCCATCGGAGCGACGATGAGGTTATTGTTAAGTTGATGATTTCCGATTTTCAAAACGTCTTCACAGCTTCATACCAGTAAGGGCGCGCATTTTACGCATTTTTTCACGGTGTGAAAAGACTAATATTTGAGCATTGGACAATTGTTTTTGTAAATTGTCTATATTTCAATCAATTAACTGATAAACTCTTCATTAATCTTGCTTGCGACCAGTAATCCGACACCACTCTTCTTGCTCAATAATTGGGTCTATGTCTAATTGATCACGGTAATAGGTCGCGACGTCTTCGGCTTGTGTATTCAGCACACCAGACATTGCCAACAGACCACCTGGTTTAATTAAGCTTTTAATTACTGCAGAAAGCTCACGCAATGGGCCCGCTAAAATATTGGCAACTAGGACATCAGCGACCAAATTCTCTGGTTGATTTTGCGGTAGGTAAACTTCAATTTTATCAGCGACACCATTGCGCTCAGCATTGTCTCTGGATGCTTGCAGTGCTTGCGGATCGATATCAATACCGATCACTTTCGCGGCACCGAGTTTAATCGCGGCAATCGCAAGAATGCCGGAGCCACAGCCAAAGTCGATCACGGTTTTGCCACTCAGATCGAGTGAATCAAGCCATTGTAAACACAGTGCGGTAGTTGGGTGTGTACCGGTACCAAACGCCAAGCCTGGGTCAAGTAGGACATTGACGGCGTTAGGATCGGGGATCTCGCGCCAGCTTGGGCAGATCCATAACCGTTCACCAAACTTCATCGGATGGAAATTATCCATCCATTCCCGCTCCCAATCTTTGTCTTCTATTTGCTCGATTTTGTACGAGAAGTCGTCGGCAAGTAGTTGGCTGTCACGGATTTGAGCAAGGATACTTGGGGTATCGACTTCGGCGTCATACAAGGCTAATAGGTCAGTATCGCCCCACAAACGAGTCTCACCCGGTAGTGGTTCAAAGACAGGGGTATCTTTTGCATCGAGTAAGGTGACTGATAGAGCACCGGTCTCTTCCATTAACATATCGCTGATCGCTTCAGCATTTTCATTAGTAGCATTCAGTTTAATTTGAATCCAAGGCATGGCATGAGCTCTCTTTTATTCGCGGTTATTGGCGCAGAGTTTAACAGGTTTGTCGGCTCGCTTCCTACCTGAAGTTATCTTGAACAAAAAGGCGTCGTCGATCCTCATGGACGGGAAAGGAGAGATAATCAATAGCCAGAAAAAAAATGCCCACCGAAGTGGGCATTATGTTCATTGAGGCGCGATGCGACTATTTCATGCCGAGTTTCTTTTCAAGATAGTGGATGTTGGTGCCACCATTTTGGAAGTTTTCGTCATTCATGATGATCTCTTGTAAAGGAATATTGGTTTTAATTCCTTCAATAATCATTTCATCGAGCGCGTTACGCATGCGGGCTAGCGCGACATTACGGTTTTCACCGTAGGTGATCAGTTTGCCGACCATCGAATCGTAGTAAGGCGGTACGGTATAACCTGCGTAAATGTGTGATTCCCAACGAACGCCCATGCCGCCTGGAGAATGGAAACGGGTGATCGTGCCCGGAGAAGGTAAGAATCGCTCCGGATCTTCAGCGTTAATACGACATTCGACGGCATGGCCGCGGATCTTAATGTCGTCTTGCGTAAAGGAGAGTGGTTGGCCTGCAGCAATACGTAATTGCTCTTTGATCAAATCCACTCCAGTGATCATTTCTGTCACTGGGTGTTCAACCTGAATACGGGTGTTCATTTCAATGAAGTAGAACTCGCCGTTTTCATACAGAAACTCAAAAGTACCAGCGCCGCGATAGCCAATTTCAATACAAGCACGTGTACAGCGCTCACCGATGTATTTGCGTACTTCTTCGGTGATGCCCGGTGCTGGTGCTTCTTCGACCACTTTTTGGTGACGACGTTGCATTGAGCAATCGCGTTCACCAAGATGAATCGCATTACCTTGACCATCAGCCAGTACTTGAACTTCAATATGACGTGGGTTTTCGAGGAATTTCTCCATATAAACCATGTCGTTATTGAAGGCGCCTTTTGCTTCTGCACGGGTCATGTTGATCGCGGTGATCAACTCGGCTTCTGAGCGTACCACGCGCATGCCTCGACCGCCGCCGCCGCCAGAGGCTTTGATGATCACGGGATAGCCGATGCGTTTCGCGTGAGCTTTATTTTTAGCTTCATCACCATCAAGAGGACCGTCTGAGCCTGGTACGCAAGGTACGCCGGCTTTTTTCATGGCATTAATGGCTGACACTTTGTCACCCATTAAGCGGATAGTCTCGGCTCTAGGACCGACAAAGATAAAACCACTGCGTTCGACTTGCTCAGCAAAATCGGCGTTTTCAGACAGAAATCCGTAACCAGGATGAATGGCAACCGCACCTGTCACTTCGGCAGCAGAAATAATGCGTGGAATATTAAGATAACTATCGATGCCTTTCGCAGGACCGATACAAACCGTTTCATCTGCGAGGAGAACGTGTTTTAGGTCGCGGTCTGCGGTAGAGTGAACCGCGACCGTTTTAATCCCTAATTCTTTACAGGCGCGAAGAATACGAAGCGCAATCTCGCCTCGGTTCGCGATAACTAATTTATCTAGCATAACCATTGGCCTCGATTATTCGATGACGACAAGAGGTTGATCAAATTCAACCGGTTGACCATCTTCGACAAGAATTGCGGTAACGACGCCAGATTTATCTGCTTCGATTTGGTTCATCATTTTCATCGCTTCAACGATACATAAAGTATCACCTACAGAAACACTTTGACCGACTTCAATAAAGCTTTTTGATTCTGGGCTTGGTGAGCGGTAGAAGGTACCAACCATTGGTGACAACACTTGATGACCCGTTGGTACTTTGGCGACAGGAGCCGCTTCAGCCGTTGCAACGGGGGCCGCTACTGGTGCTGCGACAGGAGCCGCCGGTGCTGCAGCGTAATGAACCTGAGTGGTTGGTGCTGGGCTGTGACGACTGATGCGTACCGATTCTTCACCTTCAGAGATTTCTAACTCAGAAATGCCAGACTCTTCCACTAATTCAATCAATTTCTTTATTTTACGAATATCCATTGGTTCTTTCTCTTTTATCTTGTGAGTAAGACAGCCCTATTAAGGACTGTAGAATGTTGTGTGTTACTTTGTTTGCAGTGCGTGAATCGCTGCCGACAAAGCAAATTCATAGCCTTGTGCACCTAGGCCACAGATCACCCCTTGAGCCTTATCAGACAGATAGGAGTGATGACGAAACGGTTCGCGTGCATGTACATTAGAGAGATGCACTTCGATAAACGGTATCGCGACACCCAGTAAGGCATCACGGAGCGCTACACTGGTATGAGTAAAAGCGGCTGGATTGATAATGATGAAATCCACCTGATTGTGCGCCTGGTGAATGGCTTCAATCAATTCATACTCACGATTCGATTGCAGATGATCTAATGCTACATCGGCCAGCGCGGCTTGTTGGCGTAACTTATCAATGATCAGCTCAAGGGTCTGTGCGCCGTAATGTTCCGGCTCACGTAAACCCAGCAGGTTTAAGTTTGGACCATTAAGAACAAGAATGCGTAATTTTGCGGTCATTATGTAGCTATCGTCCTCTATCGTGAGATGTAACCTGATAATTTCATATTATGGCACTTTCGACCTACTTTTTTTGTCAAAAGTTCGCTGTTTTTATGAAATTGACCACGATTATAGCTAATTCGTCGCAAATGGCAGCAATTTACTGGTCTAATGACTATGGTGACTGTTTTTTTGAACGACTATTGTTAGTCAAGGCTAGCTTTAAGAGGTGAAGCTTGAGGCTTTAGAACTGAGATTCTAGGTTCGAGGAAAGGCAGGTAATAGGGAAATAAAACTAAGATCCTAGGGCTAGGCCCTAGAATCTCATTGACGGTTCTTTTACAACTGCGCTTGTTCAGCAATCAACTTATCAACTACGCTTGGATCGGCAAGCGTTGAGGTATCGCCTAAGTTACTGGTATCGCCAGTGGCAATTTTACGTAAAATACGGCGCATGATTTTACCTGAACGAGTTTTCGGCAGCGAGTCGGTCCAATGCAGTACATCGGGCGTGGCGATAGGGCCAATCTCTTTACGCACCCAATCTTTGACTTCTTTGTGTAGCTCAGCGCTAGGGTAGACGCCATGATTAAGGGTAATGTAAGCGTAAATGGCTTGTCCTTTAATATCGTGCGGGATACCCACAATCGCCGCTTCGGCAATTTTATCAAACGCAACTAGGGCCGATTCGATTTCTGCGGTACCCATCCGGTGGCCAGATACGTTCAAGACATCATCGACTCGTCCGGTTATCCAGTAATAGCCATCCTCGTCACGGCGTGCGCCATCGCTAGTAAAGTACATACCTTGGAAAGTAGAGAAGTAGGTTTGTTCAAAGCGTTCATGATCGCCGTAGACGGTGCGCATCTGCCCTGGCCATGAATCGAGGATCACTAAGTTACCTTCACTTGCCCCCTCGATAAGGTTACCCATGTTGTCTACTAATGCGGGTTGAACACCAAAGAAGGGACGTGTAGCTGAACCTGGTTTTAAAGCGGTTGCGCCAGGCAGAGGACTGATTAAAATGCCGCCCGTTTCCGTTTGCCACCAAGTATCGACAATCGGAGATTGCTCGTTACCAATGGTTTTGTAATACCACTGCCAAGCTTCGGGGTTAATCGGTTCACCTACCGAGCCCATGATGCGTAAGCTGCTACGGTGCGTCCCTTTAATGGCTTCATCACCTTTTGCCATCAAAGCACGAATCGCGGTTGGTGCAGTATAAAGGATATTAACTTGGTGTTTATCGACCACTTGGCTCATACGATTCGTGTCGGGATAATTCGGCACACCTTCAAATAAAAGGGTTTTTGCTCCATTGGCTAACGGACCATAGAGGAGATAAGTGTGGCCAGTTATCCAGCCGACATCTGCGGTGCACCAGAAAGTTTCTTGGGGTTGATAATCAAAGATGTATTTAAAGGTCATCGCCGCATACACCAAATAGCCACCAGTGGTATGCAATACACCTTTCGGTTTACCCGTTGAGCCTGACGTATAGAGAATAAACAGTGGATCCTCGGCCTTCATCTCTTCTGCTGGGCAGTGATCAGAGACGTGAGCCATGGCTTCATGCCACCAGACATCTCGATGCTCGTGCCAGTCGACTTGACCGCCTGTGCGTTGGAAAACAATCACCTTATTAATGGTTTTAATTTCAGGATGAGTCAGCGCTTCATCGACGTTTTTCTTCAAGGGGACAGCTCGGCCAGCTCGCACACCTTCGTCAGCGGTGATCACTAAGGTGGCATCGGAATCGATGATCCGTCCCGAGAGAGCTTCCGGCGAAAAACCGCCAAAGACCACAGTATGTACGGCACCAATTCGAGTACAGGCTAACATCGCCACAGCCGCTTCCGGCACCATGGGCATGTATAAGCACACCACATCGCCTTTACGTACACCTTGAGCTTTTAATACGTTAGCAAATCGGCAAACTTGTTGATGGAGCTGGCGATAAGTCAGGGTGGTATCATTCGCGGGATCATCGCCTTCCCAAATAATGGCAATCTGATCGCCCCGCTCTGCTAGATGGCGGTCAAGGCAGTTTGCCGAGACATTCAAGGTGCCATCTTCAAACCAACGAATATCGACGTGTCCGGTATCAAATGAGGTGTTTTTCACTAGGCTAAAGGGTTTTATCCAATCAACAATTTTGCCATGTTCACGCCAAAATCCTTCAGGATCGGTGACAGATTGTTGATACATAGCGAGATAGGTATCGTTGTCGGCATGGGTACACGCTTTGATGTTCTCTTTAACTGGATAAATGTGGGCATCGCTCATGACTAACTCTCCTTGTGTAAGCGGTCAATTCCCTTGTGCTCTTAAACCAACTTGATGGGGAATATCGTTTTATTTAAAACGCTTTAATGGGTTGGCTGAACATCATTAATGGGAAGCTTTTATGCCTTTAACTGTTAGTCACCAGCAAGATTTACACAATTAGACTTTAGGATGAGGCCTCGATTAGCTAAGAGCTGGGCTGTGTTGATAAGGGCTTTTTAGCTTCGGTAATCCGCCTTTACTGAGGCGCACAAAAACTAATGCGGCGGTAATCGCATCTTGCAGAGCATCGTGCTTGTCTTGCATTGGCAAGTCGAGATGATGGCAAATCGCCGCGAGACTTAGATCAAAGTAGGCATTAGGTAGTTGTTTTTCCAACTGTTGATGATAAAGCTGGCTGACTTCGATCAGTGGATTTGGCAGTGGGAAGCCCAGTTGTTTGCGACAGGCGATATCAAGAATCGTTTTATCATAACGAATATGATAACCGACCAAGGGACGATTACCGATAAACGCGAGCAACTGTTGTAAAGCTTGCTGCTCCGACAAACCATAGGCGAGATCTTGATGACGTAACTGATGAATGCGTACCGATCCTGAATCTAAAGATGGTGGAGCGGCGAGGCGAACGTGGAAAGCTTGACTGGTGAGTATTCGATTATCGATGATTTTTGTCGCGGCGATACTGACTAGCTCGGCACGTTGTGGATCAAGGCTGGTGGTTTCACAGTCCAAAGAGACCAGTTCGCTTTTAAGGGGCGCGGTAAACAGATCTTGATAAGGTGACCCCGCTAATTTGTGGTGCCAATAATATCTCGCTAGCCAGTTCATCAGCGTTACTCCCTAATTTGGTAATGATAACTCAACCATTGCTTAAACTTTTTCACGACATGGAGACTGTGACGCAGTAAGTCTCTTTCGGTGCGTTCGAGCTGACCAAGCTGAATATGGTTGGCGTGATGTTGGTTAGTGATTTGTTGCGCTAGGCGCAATTTTAAAAACAGTTTTAACGCTTCTCTTAAGTTATCAGCAGTCTGTTTTTCTAATGCCTGTTGTGCCTGCAGTGCTTCAATGCGTTGAAAGGTGTTCGTGCTGCTGATTTGATATTCAAGACTTAGCGCCCGTATGCCATGAACAATAGGAAAAATACCGCCTTTCTTGATGTCCAAGCCGGATTTACTCGATTTAAGATGGCCAAATAAGGTCAGGGGTAGCGAAAAATTCAGTGCCGGACGAGTAAACTCAGCCAACACCGCATATTGCCCGTAGACGCTGGTCTGTAAATGGTGTTTTACTGGTTCGAGTAAGGTTTTATTTCCTGCTATAGGATAGGCATCAGCAAAGATAGCGAGGTTGAGCATGTGCTCGGGCCGTCTTGTCTGAATCCAGTGGCTGATGGTCGTTTGCCAATCGCTTTGTGATTGTACCCAGTCAGGATTATTGACCATGACTTTCCCCGGACAGAGTGGGTAACCAAGCTGGACTAAAGTGTGGGTGAGCGTTTCTAGCCATGGGGTTGAATGGGACCATTGAGCCTCATCGGCGATGATTAATGCATTGTCTTGATCAGTTTTGAGGATCTGCTCACCGCGCCCTTCTGAGCCTAAGACGACAAAGCAGCACTGCTGTTGTGCTTCACTGGGTACGATCAATTGGAAGGCTTTTTCGATGATCTGCTCATTAACTGCAGCAATCAGTTCCATGATAAAGCGGGTTCTTATTCCTCGGTTGAGTAAGCTTTCGACCAATTGCTGCTGCTTGTTCGCTGCAAAAGCTAACTCATCAATGCTCGTGGCACGAGCAATAGTCAATGTCAAAACGTGAGAGTGGGTCGAAAAAGCACTTAAGATCTGAACCATGGATAAAATTCCCACGGCTTTAAGCCCTTCGCAGACCACCAGACGTTTTATCTTGTGCCTAGTCATGCTGATCATTGCGTTAAACAGGAAGTCGCCTTGTTGGATATGCAGCACGGGGAAGGCTGCTATTTCGCCGACTTTCGTTTCCGGCGTGTACCCTTCTAGCATAATCGCATGTAAAAGATTACTGCGGGTAACGATACCATAAGGAGGCGTGTCTGCTGCTTCAGCACGCGAATCGCCCTTTGGCCATTCGACTAAGGCCGCATCCACGCGGCGACTTTTCATCTCTTGAGTGACGGCAGCTAAGGTCTGCTCGGGGTTGACCAACATTGGTGGTAGATAGATCTCGGGTTCTATTTTGGTCAGGATGAACTCAGCAAGATTTTTCTGTTGCTGGGCGACTTCAATTAGCTCTTGACGCTTGGCTAAATTGGTTTCGAAATACGCCGAAAATTGGCGATTTTCACGGCATAAAGCCAGAAAAACTTTTTTTGGCAACAGATAACTTAAGGTGTCTTCTAGTGCGATGTATTGATGCTTGGCGCCAGTTTCAAACAGAGCTCTCACGTCAAACATATCTTCATTAGTGTAGTGAGCATAGAGGGTTTTGCCATCCACCGAGCGCTCTTCTACCGTGCCTTTGATCAGAATCCACAGTTGATTACACGCTTGTCCTTGTTGGATCAATACGTCGTGCTCACGGTAGTAAGCAATATCTAAAGCGGTGCGTAATCGCTGTTGTTGCACCTCGGTTAAGCTGTCAAACGGAGGAGCGAGCATATTAAATTTGTCTGGCATGGTACTGACCTTAATAAGCAGAGTATCTGCGCTTTGTCTTTTCTGCTCAGTTTTAGTGTCCAATGAGCTTGGCGTGCGAAGAAATACGCTACGTTTATCGCTAAGTGTGGCTGCTTTTCACCAGCTCTCCAGACGACTTTGGTCTAATGTGAACCTAATTGAATGGTGAGCGTTGTCTGACTCTTGGTGGCCATCTGTTTTTATTTCGCGAGACTCTGAGTTTGTCGCGCTTGTCCAATAACCGGGAAATCGACAAGGCGATGAAAGATCCCTTTTTAGTTTTAGAGACTTATTGCATAATCGCCGATTATTATCGATGCCCGATGTGTTTTCTCTGCAACGGATGTCTAGCCGCTGTTGGCGGCGAGTGACTCGTTAGTAGGGGGAGGCTTTGGGCGATGAATTATTTAGGATCTGTTATGTTGAACCCTTCCCCGTTTGGGTGGATATCCCAATACTTTATTGGTTTCTTTTTTGCTTACGGGGTGTATTTACCGTTTTGGTCATTGTGGTTTGCTGATCAAGGTGTCTCTGCCACCGATATTGGTTTGTTAGTCGGGATTGGTTTTGCAACCCGCTGTGTGGCGAACTTAGTGTTTACGCCACGAATCCATAAAGTCGAACATTTGTTACCTGCTTTACGCTGGCTCAGTTTGGCAGCGTTATTATTTATCGCGTTTCACTTTTTTACTGGCGGCAGTTTTTGGCTAATGGCCTTGGCAACGGTGTTATTTAACCTCTGTTGTGGGCCGATTGTTCCGCTTTCTGATGCGATGGCTAATTTTTACGCGAAACATCAACTGCTTGATTACGGTCGTTCTCGTTTATGGGGATCGGTGGCTTTTATTGCCGGGTCGACAGTGGTTGGCTATTTAGTGGCGTTATACGGCAGTAGCATGATCCTCTATACCGCCTTATTTGGTGCGGCAATCACCTTACTGCTCAGTTTACGTAACCCGCAGGTGATGCCTGTTACTGAAAGTCACGCTCACGCTGTGCGCCCTAAATTAACGCAGTTACTGCGTGAATTGCCCGTGATTAAGTTTTTGTTATTGATGGCTTTGATTCAAGGTAGTCACGCTGCCTACTACAGTTTTAGTGCTATTCATTGGAAGCAAGCTGGGCACTCGGAAGCGATCATTGGTTATTTGTGGAGCTTGGGGGTGGTGGCTGAAGTGTTGGTATTTGCCTTAAGTAAGCGTTTATTTGCCGGATGGACTCTACGATCTTTGTTCGTGGTGGCCGCCCTTGGGGTAATGTTACGCTGGGGACTGACCGCGTCGACAACGGCGATCATCGCGTTAGTCGCGATTCAGTTGCTGCACGGTGTTACGTTTGCAATGGCGCATATTGCCGCGATTCAATATATTCAGCATTCGCCTCAAAATAAAATGGTTGCTTTACAAGCACTGTATAACGCTATTCCTCTTGGTGCGGTTATTGCGTTGCTGACCACGCTCAGTGGCTGGGGATACGATCACTTTGGAGCGGGAGTGTTTTGGGTAATGGCAGCAATGGGGGCTGTAGCACTCTTGATTAAAGTTGAGCTGCCGAGTTCAATATTACAAGATGGACAAGCGCTTAAAGCCGAGCCTGAAGCACAGAATTGATGCTTAGTGATTGAGTTGTGAGTCTATCCTTTGTTAAATAACCTCTCCTTATGGAGAGGTTTTTATAGGCGCAGGAAAAAGGGTAGCCAATGCATGGATGGATAGTGATCCCAGTCTCGCTGATGTATTTAGGCGTACTATTTTTGATTGCCTGGTATGGCGATAGACAAACGCGTTGGTTAGCGCACTGGCGACCCTGGATCTACAGCCTATCCATTGCCGTTTATTGCACATCATGGACCTTTTATGGCACGGTCGGTCAAGCCAGTGCCAATCCTTGGGCTTTTTTACCTATTTACCTTGCACCGATGCTGGTGTTTATTTTTGGTTGGCGTGTTTTGGCGCGACTGATTTTGATTGCTAAGCGTGAACACATTACCTCAATTGCCGATTTTATCGGCGCACGTTACGGAAAATCACAAGGATTGGCCGTAGCCGTCACCTTAATCGCTGTTACCGGAATCTTACCTTATATTGCTTTGCAGCTACGTGGTATCACCATGGGGCTGAATGTCGTTGCGCCGGATCTATACGCTCAATTTGGTTATCAAGATGACCATATTTCTTGGTTTGTGGTTTTGGCCTTGGCGTTATTTACCATGTTGTTTGGTACGCGCCATATTGATAACACCGAGCATCATCGTGGCATGATGATGGCGATTGCGTTTGAATCGATAGTGAAGTTGGTGGCCTTTTTAGCGGTGGGATTATTCATTGTTTATATGATCTTTGCTGATCACACCATCGACGTATTGGCGATTGCCAAGCAAACCTATCAGGCTCCTAACTGGCCAACGTTATTAGTACACACTCTGTTAACTATGCTAGCGATTATCTGTCTACCACGTCAATTTCATACCATGGTAGTAGAAAATGAGCGACCGCAAGACTTGCACACCGCTCGCTGGCTTTTTCCTCTGTATTTAATGTTGATGGGGCTATTTGTTTTACCGATTGCTTGGGTTGGTCAAGCGCTACTACCTAATGCTCCTGCTGATACCTTGGTGTTGAGCGTTCCGATGCACGTCGGGGCTGAGCAGATTGCCTTATTAGCCTTTTTAGGCGGAACTTCCGCAGCATCAGGGATGGTGATTGTGTCGACGATAGCGTTGGCGATCATGGTCTCGAATGATCTGGTGATGCCTCTTTTATTACGTCGGATGCGTTTAACGCATCGCAATCACCGCCATTTCTCTGGTTTATTGGTGATCATTCGCCGCACTCTGATTTTATTATTACTATTGGGCGCGTGGGGATTTTATCTTGCTCTCGATAGTATTCCGTCTTTGTCAGCGATTGGCTTTCTTTCTTTTTCGGCAATTACTCAATTTGCCCCGGCTTTGCTCGGAGGAATGTACTGGCGAGATGGTAATCGTAAAGGCGTTTACGTAGGCTTAGCCGTTGGCTTTACTTTGTGGCTTATCACTCTCATGAGTGCAACACAGATGCTCGCTGGGGATGCGCAAAATAACATTTTATTATGGTTGATCACACCTCCCCAGTGGTTATATGAGCAGGGAATGAGTCGCGTTGACTGGGGAATGCTACTCAGCGTATCACTCAATACGCTGTGCTATGTGGTTGTCTCGCTAGCCACTCGCTCAAGTTTAAGTGAGCGCTTACAATCGGCGTCATTTATTGGTACGCCGCTGCCTGAAAATGAAAACATGAGCCTCTACCAAAGTCGGGTTACGGTGGCTGAGTTAGAAATGCTTGCTGCGCGTTTTGTCGGTCGCTCCCGGGTGCGCAGTGCTTTTGCTCAATTTTGGGCTCAGCAAAACGTTAGCTTAATGCCAAACCAACAAGCGCCAGCAGGGTTAATTCGTCATACAGAGCGTGTACTTGCAGGTGTTTTTGGTGCTTCCTCGGCTAAGTTAGTGCTGACTTCGGCTCTGCAGGGACGAAAAATGCAGTTGGAAGAAGTCGCAACCATCGTTGATGAAGCTTCTGAGCTGTATGATTTTAGCCGGGGTTTGCTACAAGGGGCGATTGAGCATATCGGACAAGGCATTGCGGTGGTCGATAAACAGTTGAGGCTAGTGGCTTGGAACCAACGTTATTTAGAGTTGTTCCATTTTCCTGCGGGACTAATCCAAGTCGGACGGCCGATTGCTGATATTATTCGTCATAATGCCCAACAGGGACTCTGTGGCCCTGGTGAGCCTGAAGATCATGTTCGAAAGCGCGTCGAGTATTTACAACAAGGTTCAAGGCATACCTCATCAAGAATGCGCAGCGATGGGCGTGTGATTGAAGTGCAAGGCAATCCTATGCCCGGTGGTGGGTTTGTGATGAGCTTTAGCGACATCACCGTATTTCGCAATGCTGAACGGAATTTAAAAGAGGCTAATGAACACTTAGAAGAGCGAGTCGTTGAGCGGACGAGAGAGTTAGAAAAACTGAACCAACAGTTGGTTGTCGCCACGCAAAAAGCTGAGCGTGAATCACAATCTAAGTCACGTTTCTTGGCAGCAGTGAGCCACGATTTGATGCAGCCATTAAATGCCGCCCGTTTATTTGCTTCCTCTTTATCTGAAGTGGCGAAGGAACAAGAATCTCAACGGTTAGCGCATCATATTGAAAGCGCCCTTAGTGCTGCGGAAGACTTAATTGGTGATTTACTGGATATTTCACGTTTAGAGTCAGGCAAGTTGGATATTCATCAGCGTACCTTCCCGATCCATACCATATTAACGAACTTACACGCCGAGTTCAGTGCATTAGCTAAGCAACAACAGATACTCTTCGATACGGTGCCTTGTAGCTTATATGTTCAGTCTGATCCTAAATTGCTGCGTCGCGTTATTCAAAATTTTCTCACCAATGCTTTTCGATACAGCCCGCAAGGACGAGTTGTGCTTGGAATACGTCGCACGAAAAGTAAGGTGCGTATTGAGGTGTGGGATAACGGCTTTGGTATTGCTGAGGATAAACAGCAGGAAATTTTTGAAGAGTTTAATCGCGGCGGACAAATTCGCTCTGATCAGGGATTAGGGTTAGGGTTAGCAATATCAAAAGGGATTGCTCAGGCGCTAGGTCATGAAATTACTATGCGTTCTTGGCCTGGTAAAGGGAGCGTTTTTTCGCTGACGTTACCTCGCTCGCAAGCGATGTCTATTCCGACACCTCAACATAATATGTCAGAAACGTTATCTGATCTGAGTAATTTGCGAGTGCTATGTGTTGATAATGAACAGGACATTTTGATCGGGATGCGACAATTATTGGAGCGCTGGGGCTGTGAGGTAAAAACCGCCGTTGATTTACTATCAAGCTTACAAGCGTTAGAGGGGCAGTGGGTTCCCGACGTTATTTTATCTGACTATCGACTCGATCATGGCCGAACTGGCTTAGAAGTATTGCAGCAGTGTCGTTTAAGACTCGGTGATTGTTTTTGGGGGGTGATCATCAGTGCTGATCGTACACCGGATATCCTAGAAGGCGTTGAATCCTCTGGTTTCAGTTTTCTGGCTAAACCCATTAAACCGTTGAAGTTGCGTGCTTTATTGAATCGATGTCGATAAGCCCTCACGCCCCTAAGAATTAGGGACGCGAGAGTTTTATTGGTCGCGTTAGTTACTGATCACCATTGATTGTTAATGGCCAGCCAATATCCGTTTGACGGTTAGCTTCTAGCTCTAATTCACTGCAAGTTAATGGATTGTCTTGTAGCCATTGCTGATTAATGGTTAACGTTAAACTATCGCCTTGCGCCTCAAGTTGTACTTCAGGCTCTAAGTCGGGATGACGTCGATGGCTAAGTAATACTGCCAAACGTAATAAGCGTAATAAGCGTTTTCCTGTCGTTCCAGAAAGAGCATGTTGTTCCGGTAGGGAAGTGAGTTGCTCTCGATACCGCCGGGTAAGTTCAGCTAAGTATTGTTTTTGTGCACGGGTATAACCTGGTAAATCCAGATGTTGAAGCAAGTACGCGCTGTGCTCACCACCTTTACGAAAATCAATCGCTAAACCAATTTCATGCAATTGTGCGGCACTACGTAATAACATTTCCGCTTGTGGTTCAGGAGCCCAGCTTTCTCCACCGCATTGAGCAAGCAGTCGACTGGCGAGAGTGGCTACCTGTTGAGCGTATTGACGGTCAATTTGATAACGTTTTTGGATGCTTTGAATGGTTCGAGCTCGGATGTCTTCTTGGCGAAGCCCATCGACCATCTCATAGACTAATCCTTCGCGCAACGCACCACCTGCAAGTGTCATGGCTTCAATATTGAGAGACTCGAAAATAGCAATCAAGATCGATAAGCCACTTGGAAAGACCAAAGCCCGCTCTAACGTTAAACCTTCAATATCTAACTCTTCGAGATGATCTGCTAACATTGCCTGTTTTTGTAAGCGCTTGAGTTTAGGGAGAGTGATAATCTCATCCATCCCTTGCGCCAACATGATTTCTTGTAGTGCTTGAACGGTGCCACTAGCTCCGACGCAAACATTCCAGCCCAATTGACAATAAGAATCTAAAATGGGTTCTAGCATTTGCTTTGCTGCATGAATGGCATTATTAAAGTTGCTGGTATTGAGTTGGCGATCCTTAAAGTGTCTCTCTAGCCACGTAACACAGCCCATTTTTAAGCTGGTTAACGCATTAGCTTCAAACCCTTCACCAATAATCAACTCTGTGCTAGCTCCACCAATATCGACCACTAACCGTCGACCCATGCCACCAGAGGTATGGGCTACACCTTTATAAATAGTTGCCGCTTCTTCTTCTCCAGTAATGACTTCGATAGGATGACCTAAAATAGCATTCGCTTTTTGCAAGAATTGCTCGGCATTAATCGCGGTGCGTAGCGTCGCGGTGCCGACAATCTTGATATGTGACGCAGGAATGTCTTGTAAGCGCTCGGCAAACAAACTTAAACAATCCCAGCCACGCTGCATCGCTTCTTGACTTAATGCATTCTGTTCATCCAATCCAGCAGCTAAGCGAACCTTGCGTTTAATTTTCGCTAAGGTTTGCACGCTGCCATCGACGTGGCGAACTACCAACATATGAAAGCTGTTAGAACCTAGGTCGATAGCCGCATAGAGCGGTGAAGAAGTGTGGTGACTCATAGATAAATTACGAATCCTTTTTCGGTCGTGGTGCACGCGGACGACGTTGTGGTTTTCGGTTACCTGGACGTGATCCTGTGGTATTAGTTCGACGTTGTTGCGATGAAGAACGCAGAGTTAGCGGTTTAGGTAAATCCGTTAACAGTGCCGTTGGATCATAATCCGACATCGGAATCGAGTGCTCAATGTACTCTTCAATCGCAGGTAGATTGACGGCGTACTCTTCACAAGCAAAACTGATTGAAGAACCACTTTCTCCCGCTCGCCCTGTCCGGCCAATACGGTGGACATAATCTTCGCTATCGTCAGGTAAATCATAGTTAAAAACATGAGTAACCAAAGGAATATGCAATCCACGAGCGGCAACATCGGTCGCGACCAGAATATCCAATTCACCTTGAGTGAATTGTTCTAAAATACGTTCACGTTTTTTCTGCGGTACATCGCCAGTCAGTAGACCCACTCGATGTCCATCGGCAGCTAAACTGCCCCAAACTTGTTCACAGCGGTGTTTAGTGTTGGCAAAAACAATCGCTTTATCTGGCCATTCTTCTTCAATCAGCGTCTGTAACAGGGCCATTTTATGTTCATTAGAAGGGTAGAAAAGCTCTTCTTTGATGCGATGTCCCGTCTTTTGCGTCGCTTCTACGACCACATGTTCAGGGTTATGCATATGTTCAAAGGCCAACTCTTGCACGCGATAAGATAATGTCGCTGAAAACAGCATGTTTAAGCGGTCTTTAGGCTCAGGCATACGACGGAATAAGAAGCGGATATCCTTGATAAAACCGAGATCAAACATCCGATCGGCTTCATCCAACACGACCGCTTGAATGTGGTTTAGATTAAACGCTTTCTGTTTATAGAAATCGATAATACGCCCAGTGGTACCGATTAATACATCGACACCTTCTTGAATTTTAGCCAACTGCTTATCGTAACTTTCACCGCCATAGGCTAATGCGGTTTTTATGCCCGTGCTAGCAATCAGTGATTCAGCATCGTTATAAATTTGAATCGCCAATTCCCGTGTCGGGGCCATGATGATTGCCCGGGGCTGGTTAGGTTGCCGCCCTTCCGCTTCAGGGGTAGTCAGTAAGTGGTTAAAAGTAGCAGTAAGAAACGCAAGGGTTTTACCAGTGCCCGTTTGGGCCTGGCCTGCAATGTCTTGGCCGGTGAGCAGGACCGGCAACGCCAAGGCTTGGATCGGGGTACAATATTCGAACCCTTTTTTATCCAATCCTTCAATAACTTGCGGGTGTAAACCGAAGTCGGCGAACTTTTGCTCTGTGATATGTGTCTTTTTCATTGCTATAGAATATCAGCTTACACTTGCAATACGGAAGTAAATACATTCCAATAGAGCATCTAATTTACTGGTTGTTATGCAATCAGTTCAGAAAAACACATTGGAGTGGAAGATGAGTGATAAAATTTTGCAGCTTTCTGATGAAAGTTTTGAGAACGATGTGATCAAAGCTGCAGGCCCGGTTCTAGTCGATTTTTGGGCAGAATGGTGCGGACCATGTAAAATGATCGCCCCGATTCTTGATGAAATCGCTGAAGAGTACCAAGGCAGACTCACTATCGGTAAACTGAATATCGACCACAATGCAGGAACGCCACCTAAGTTTGGTATCCGCGGTATTCCTACCCTTCTTTTATTCAAAGATGGTAGTGTCGCAGCAACTAAAGTTGGCGCGTTGTCTAAAACTCAGTTGAAAGAGTTTTTGGACGCCAATCTGTAGCGCAAAGCGTAAAACCGCACTTCACGTGCGGTTTTATTTTGCAAAAAACATTTTCTAGACTACGCTTATTTTTAGTGTTAGTTTATCGCACGTTAATTAAACAAGTGTTCACTTCTTGGTCAATCCTGAGACCAAATCCATCTTAACTAGAAAATAGATCCTATTTTGACTAAACAAGTATCCACCACAATGAATCTAACAGAATTGAAGAGCAGACCTGTGTCTGATCTTGTGAAACTTGGTGAGAGCCTAGGCCTTGAAAACCTCGCGCGTCTAAGAAAACAAGACATCATCTTCGCTATCCTTAAAGCACATGCGAAAGGTGGTGAAGATATTTTTGGCGACGGGGTCTTGGAAATTCTTCAAGACGGTTTTGGTTTCTTACGCAGTGCAGACAGCTCCTACTTAGCGGGTCCTGACGACATCTATGTGTCACCGAGCCAAATTCGTCGCTTTAACTTGCGTACGGGTGACTCGATTGCTGGGAAAATCCGTCCTCCCAAAGAAGGTGAACGTTATTTCGCACTGCTCAAAGTGAACACGGTTAACCACGACAAGCCTGACAACGCCCGCAACAAAATTCTTTTCGAAAACTTAACTCCTTTACATGCTAACGAACGTATGGTGATGGAACGTGGTAATGGTTCTACGGAAGATATTACTGCTCGAGTTCTTGATCTTGCCGCTCCAATCGGTAAAGGACAGCGTGGTTTGATTGTTGCTCCGCCAAAAGCGGGTAAAACCATGTTGCTGCAAAATATTGCCCAGAGTATTGCCAGTAATCACCCTGAATGCGTATTAATGGTACTACTTATCGACGAACGTCCAGAAGAAGTAACCGAAATGCAACGCCTTGTTAAAGGAGAAGTGATAGCTTCTACTTTTGATGAGCCAGCATCGCGTCACGTACAAGTGGCTGATATGGTTATAGAAAAAGCCAAGCGTTTGGTTGAACATAAAAAAGATGTCGTTATCTTACTTGATTCAATCACTCGTTTAGCTCGTGCTTACAACACAGTCGTTCCTTCATCAGGTAAAGTCTTGACGGGTGGTGTTGACGCCAACGCGTTGCACCGTCCTAAACGTTTCTTTGGTGCCGCGCGTAATGTCGAAGAGGGAGGCAGCTTAACCATTATTGCTACTGCTCTTGTTGATACGGGCTCAAAAATGGATGAAGTGATTTACGAAGAATTTAAAGGTACAGGTAACATGGAACTGCACCTTAATCGTAAAATTGCTGAAAAACGCGTCTTCCCAGCGATAGACTTTAACCGTTCAGGTACACGCCGTGAAGAGTTGCTCACGAAGACCGATGAGCTGCAAAAAATGTGGATTCTGCGTAAGATTGTTCATCCTATGGGTGAAACTGACGCAATGGAGTTCTTAATTGATAAGTTGGCGATGACCAAAACCAACGATGAATTCTTTGATGCGATGCGCCGTCAGTAAAGTGAAGTAAAATCCTCTAAAACACCACACTATTAGCGTGGTGTTTTTTTTGGAAAAAATCCAACTTCGTACGCTGATTTTGACTAAATAGAATGAGAGGTGGTGGAAAGTGCGCTGAAATAAAGCGCTTTTTTGTTATACTAAGTTCAAGGTAATCAACGACAAGAAAGCTTATGAATTTTAAGGATTTACGTGATTTTATTGACTATCTCGAACAGCGTGGTGAGTTAAAACGCATTGCTCATCCAGTTGATCCTCATTATGAAATGACCGAAATCAGTGATCGTACACTACGAGCGGGCGGTCCTGCGCTGTTATTTGAAAACCCAATAGGCTATGACTTGCCAGTGTTGACCAATTTATTTGGTACTCCTGAACGTGTTGCAATGGGGATGGGGCGAGAAAGCGTACAAGACTTGCGTGAAGTCGGTAAATTGCTTGCTTATCTTAAAGAGCCTGAACCACCACGTGGTTTTAAAGATGCCTTAGATAAACTGCCTGTTTTCCGGCAAGTACTTAATATGCCAGTTAAGCGTTTACGAAAAGCACCCTGCCAACACATCATCTGGCAGGGTGAGGAGGTTGATTTAGATAAAATCCCAGTCATGAGTTGCTGGCCTAATGATGTCGCACCTTTATTAACTTGGGGATTAACGATTACTCGTGGCCCCAATAAAAAACGTCAGAACTTAGGTATTTATCGTCAACAAAAAATTGCTAAAAATAAAGTCATCATGCGTTGGTTAGCGCATCGTGGTGGCGCACTCGATCTGCGAGATTGGATGGAAACGAATCCAGGAGAGCTTTTCCCAGTTTCGGTCGCTTTTGGTGCTGATCCTGCAACGATTCTTGGTGCTGTTACTCCCGTACCCGATAGCTTGTCTGAATATGCCTTTGCTGGCTTATTACGCGGCAGTAAAACTGAGGTAGTTAAATCAATCAGTAACGATTTGGAAGTCCCCGCGAGTGCTGAAATCGTCCTTGAAGGCTATATTGATCCGAATGAGTTCGCTGATGAAGGCCCTTATGGTGATCATACTGGTTATTACAATGAAGTTGAGCGTCATCACGTCTTTACGGTGACTCATGTCACCATGCGTCAACAAGCGATTTACCACAGTACGTATACTGGACGTCCACCTGATGAGCCTGCCGTACTAGGGGTTGCATTAAATGAAGTGTTTGTCCCGATACTACAAAAACAGTTTCCTGAAATTGTTGATTTCTATTTGCCACCGGAAGGTTGCTCGTATCGCATGGCGATAGTAACGATTAAAAAACAATATCCAGGTCATGCTAAACGAGTGATGATGGGGGTTTGGTCGTTTCTCCGTCAATTCATGTATACGAAGTTTGTGATTGTCTGCGATGAAAGCGTTGATGCTCGGAATTGGTCATCGGTCATTCAAGCGATGTGTGAGCATATGGATCCGGTTCGCGATAGTTTGATGATTGAAAATACCCCTATCGATTCGTTAGATTTTGCGTCACCGGTAGTAGGATTAGGTTCGAAAATGGGCTTAGACGCAACTCGTAAATGGCCTGCAGAGTCAGTCAATAATAAACCCAACCCATCCAATACATTTGCATCGTTAACAGAGCAGAACATTGCGGTATTCAAAGATCAGTATCCACAAGTGATCGATTTGTATTTACCTGAAAGTGCTGATAATCAATTTGCACTTGTGGCAATGAAAAAAGTCCAAGCTGGGCAATCTCAGCAAATACTTGAGGCGGTATGGCAATTTTTATCTCAGTTTGCTGACGTTAAATTTGTGGTACTTTGTGATGATGATGTTAATGTTCGTGACTGGAATGATGTTATCTGGGCGATTACCACCCGTATGGATCCTGCACGCGATACGGTGAGCGATAAGAATCACAATACCTTTGCCAGTAGGTTGGGTTTTGATGCCACTAATAAATTTGCTGGGGAAGTCGAACGTGAATGGGGGACTCCGATTAAGAAGGAGCCTCTATTGGTTGCTAAAGTCGATCAAATGTGGCCTTTGTTAAAGATCGATTAACCAATCATCTGCGTATTTGTCAGGCCTTGATCATAAAACATCAATTATTTTTATCGGTGAAGTCAGTCATCACCTCAGCAAGGATATCTACTAAGAAAAGGCCGCTGAGGTAAAGGTTACTGACTCATTCTTTTTACGTCATATAGCACTTACTTTGGTTAAGTAAGGAAGAGGAAGTCATGACTATTCAATGTAAAGTGAAGTTGATTAAGCCTTTAGCCAATCATACTTATCAGATTCTACTGCAACCGACCACATCAATTGCTTTTAAAGCAGGCCAGTATTTGATGGTGGTAATGGGAGAAAAAGATAAGCGACCTTTCTCAATAGCCAGTAGTCCATGCCGTGATGATGGTGAGCTGGAGCTTCATATTGGCGCTGCCGAACATAATGCTTACGCGCAGGAAGTAGTGCAGGTTATGCAGCAAGCATTTGAACAGAAAGGCGAGATCACGATCGATGCGCCTCATGGTGAGGCATGGCTGCAAGAAGATGTGGAGCGACCATTACTGTTAATTGCCGGCGGCACAGGATTTAGTTATGTTCGCTCGATTCTAGATCGCTGTCTAGCGCTAGGAAATATCACACCGATTTATCTTTATTGGGGAGCCAGAGATGAATCTCAGCTCTATGCTTTGCAAGAGTTACAAACGATAGCGGATCAATATAGCCATGTTCATTTTGTTCCTGTCGTAGAAAAAGCACCGACACAATGGTCAGGCAAAATTGGCAATGTATTACAAGCAGTGATGGCAGATTTTGACTCATTAGCAGAATTTGATATCTATATAGCAGGTCGATTTGATATGGCGGGGGTTGCGAGAGAGCAATTTACTCAACATAAACAAGCAATCAGTGAGCGGATGTTTGCCGATGCTTACGCTTTTATATAAGAATTGGTATGTGTTGATTGAAATACACACTGCATTGTTCAATAGTTAGTCGCTTGTGCGTTTTTTTTTAAATTTTTATAAAAAGCACTTGCCAAGTGAATCGAACTCCCTATAATGCGCCCTCACTGACACGGCAGACGCCACAAGGCTTCAGGCAGTGTTAGTTGAGGGAAAGCTTCTAAAAAAGAAAATTTGAAAAAGTGTTTGACTCTTCAAATTAACTCGCTAGAATGCACCTCCGCTTCGAAGCTCAGTGAGCCTTCCAAGCAAAGCTCTTTAACAATTTAAACCAATCAATCTGTGTGGGCACTCGTTGATGATAATCAAAATGCTTAGCAATAAGCACTTCGGTATCAATGAACTGAGTGACCAATTGATAGCGCTTTTAGCACTATCGGCACAGTCAATTCATTATCGTTCTGTTGGAACGATAATAGCTTTGAATTACTTATGGTAGTTTAAAGTCAGTATTCATTGAGCCACAAAAAACTTAAATTGAAGAGTTTGATCATGGCTCAGATTGAACGCTGGCGGCAGGCCTAACACATGCAAGTCGAG